>CAYGFI010000077.1:0-21469 GCA_964349045.1 uncultured Chitinophaga sp. | reverse complement strand
ACCATATACAAATCATTTATGGTTTGATTTTATTACCAAGGTAGATTCTGATATCTGATAAGATTATTGTATGTAAATGCATAGTTACTTTTTCATAAACCAGCTACAATTAGTTTCTTTTTGTTAATAATCAAATCGAATTTAAAGTCGAAAACCAGATGAAGATTTTCTGTAACTCCACAATATCCCCCCTAAGAGCAAGAAAACAACCAGTATTGAACTTCCCAATGCAATATTGTGCCCCAGGTAATACGATTTCGGATGAAAACGGAACGTTATGGTATGCTCACCTTCGGGAACCACCATCCCCCTCAAAACATAATTCACCTGGGCATATTCAACGGTTTTTCCATCAACATAAACTTCCCAGCCTTTCGGGTAGTATATTTCAGAAAAAACAGCAAACGTCTTATTCCCTGCTTTTGAATGATAGGTTAATTCATTGGGAGCGTAACGGGTCAGGTAGATGGTATCGTTTTCACCAGAGGGCTGTATTGCGCCTATTTCGGGAAGTCCGGAAAACTTCTTGTTTATAATTGCCTGTTCAGACGGATCAAAATTACTTAAAGCGGCAATCTCCTGATCGGGAGTATCAACCCAAACCAGGCTATCAATGAACCATACATTACCAAGAGCCTCAGGATTCTCATTTACCACCTGGCTACCCCTTTCTTTACCCGGCACAATCAGGTATTTTGTATTCAGCATGTTCAGAACCTCAAAATTATTTTTTGATATCTGACGTTCAATCAGGTCCTGGTACCTTTTTACTTTTGCTCCGTGATATCCTCCGATTGATTTATGGAAATAGGAAGTCGTTGCATCGTTAAAGGTATTGGCAGCGAGATTTATTACCCTGTAATAGCTGGTATCTTTAAGGATTTGAAGATCGGCAGCAGTAGGGGCAAACTGACTCTTCTGAACGCGGGCAGTAACGTAATTGGAATCATTGACATATCGTTTATCAACTACCCATAAATCGACGAGAGTAAGGACGCAAAGGCCAATGAGAAAATGGTTTTGTCTGATTTTTTCTTTTAGGATTCCCCAGATCAGAATTGAGGTAACAACGATAAATCCCAAAGATCTGAAAGCATCAGCCCTTAATAACCCGGCCCTGTCGGCCTGCATGGCTTTTTTATATACTTCCGGCAAACTTGCATCAGAGGAAGATGAGAAATCGATGGCGCCCGGACCGAATAACGCGATAATAAGTGTAAAACCCCCGGTAATAAAAAAACTGTATTTTAAAGCCTGCATGATATCTTTTTTAGCATATTCTGCTTTAAGAATCCCGTTTAAACCAAGAATGGCTGCGAAGGGAATGAGCAGGCTTGCTACCACTAAAATCATGGAAACTGTCCGGAATTTTCCATAAACAGGGAAATAATCAATAAATATATTAGATAACGCCGGAAAATGTTTACCCCATGCGAGGGCAATGGAAAAACCTATGGCAGTTAAAATCCACCAACGGGCAGGTCCTTTCAGCAAAAACATGGCAAGAACGAAAAGGAAAAAAACAATTGCCCCGGCATAAACAGGTCCGGCTGTACTGAGCTGCGGACCATAATACGTTGGCATTCTTTCAACCAGATTCATGGCTTCACGTGGAGGGTAACCATTTTTCAGAAGTAGTTTGTACATCTCCGAGTCAGCGCTGAGATCGGAAACAGAAGGGCCTCCTTTAAAATTCGGAATTAAAAGAGTGACAGGTTCTGTAATTGCAAAACTGTAATCGTTAAGGATATATTCCTTTGACAGGGCTTTGGACTTTTGTCCTGTCTCATCCGTTAATTCTGCACTGCCTCTGGTACTGTATTTCCCGTACTCGTAAATTGTCCACAGACTGGTAATATTGGGAATAATTGATAGCAGAATAGCGCCAATGCTAATTGCACCTGCTATTAAAAATTGCCGGTAGTTCTTTTCACGGACACTCTCATAAAACTTATACAGGATGAAAACTCCAATAATTAAAAAGGTGTAGTAGGTGATCTGTACATGATTTGCTGAAATCTGAATACCCGTGGCGAATAATGTGACGAGACCTCCAAATATATATTTGCCATTGTAAGTCAGTAAAATTCCGGCTATTATCGGGGCCATATACCCGATTGCATAAGCCTTGGTAATATGGCCGGCTGCAATGATGATGAGATTATAGGATCCAAATGCAAATGCTGTTGCGCCGATAAACGACAGGAAAGGGATCGTTTTTAAAACGCGCAACAGAAAATAAAATCCCAGGAGATAAATAAACAGAATGCCAACTGTAAAATAGGGTAAAAATAAGCGCAGAACAGGTTGCAGCGAATGAAAAATGTTATATGTTTTACCTCCATAAACAAGGTAGGCAGGCATCCCTCCAAACATTGAATTGGTCCACATTGAAACTTCACCGGTTTTTTCTTTGAAAACCTTCAATTCATGGCTCATCCCCTCAACATGAGTCATATCATTCTGATAGAGGACTTTACCTTCAAAGACAGGAGAAAAGAACAGGAATGATAATGCAATAAATGCTACAACTGCAATAAAATCCGGTAATACTGCCTGAATTATCTTTTTCATCATATAATAATTTATTTTAGTGGGATGATAGCCTGTCCCGCACCAGCGGGAGAACCCTCATGTATTTACATGTCCTTGTTGTGTACGACAGTGCATGAGGGTTTCATTTTACATAGTTAAAATAAGAATTCCAAACTTAATTTACTAAACTAACTTAATTTTTCCAGTAATTTTCTTAAACTAAGCTTATCCGCCACAATTTCGTTAACATTTTTAACCGGAATTCTGTCCTGCAACATAGTATCCCGGTACCGTATGGTAACCGTATCGTCCTGCATGGTCTGGTGATCAACGGTAATACAATACGGAGTGCCAATAGCATCCTGTCTGCGGTATCGTTTGCCAATGGAGTCTTTTTCATCATACTGGCAATAGAAATCGAATTTCAGGGAATCGATAATTTCACGCGCTTTTTCAGGTAGTCCGTCTTTTTTTATCAGAGGCATTATGGCAATTTTTACCGGGGCCAGAACCGGGGGGAGCCTTAAAACTACACGAATATCAATTGTTCCATCTTCTTTTTTTATTTCTTCTTCATCATATGCCGCAGAAATAATCTGAAGAAACATTCTGTCAACCCCAATGGAAGTTTCAATAACAAAAGGCACATATGATTCATTGGTTTCGGGATCAAAATACTGTAACTTTTTTCCCGAAAACTGCTGATGGCTTCCCAGGTCAAAGTCGGTACGTGAATGTATTCCTTCAACTTCCTTAAAACCAAAGGGGAATTTAAACTCGATATCCGTTGCGGCATTAGCATAGTGCGCTAACTTAACATGATCGTGAAAACGATAATTTTGCTCACCGAAGCCAAGCGCCTGGTGCCATTTCATCCGGATTTCTTTCCATAGTTTAAACCAGGTCAGTTCCTCACCGGGCTTTACAAAGAACTGCATTTCCATCTGTTCAAATTCACGCATACGGAAAATAAACTGGCGGGCAACAATCTCATTCCGGAACGCTTTGCCGATCTGCGCGATCCCAAAAGGGATTTTCATACGGCCGGATTTCTGCACGTTAAGGTAGTTTACAAAGATTCCCTGAGCTGTTTCCGGACGAAGGTAGATTTTAGTTGCACCCTCAGAATTAGATCCCATTTCAGTCGAAAACATAAGATTGAATTGCCTTACTTCTGTCCAGTTGCGGGTGCCTGAAACCGGGCATACGATTTCGTAATCTTCAATAATCTGTTTGAGTTCTTTCAGGTCAGTATCGTTCAGAGCTTTTGAGAAGCGATTGGTAAGTTCATTAAATTTTGCATTAGTTTCAAGAACCCGGGGATTGGTTTCCCGGAATAGCTTCTCATTAAAACTCTCACCAAACTTTTTAACTGCTTTTTCAACTTCCTTGTTCATTTTATCCTCGAACCTGGCAAGTTGTTCTTCAATCAGAACATCCGCACGGTATCTTTTTTTAGAATCCTTATTATCAATGAGGGGATCATTGAATGCATCAACGTGACCGGAAGCTTTCCAGATTGTCGGATGCATGAAAATAGCAGAGTCAATTCCCACAATGTTCTCATGTAATAAAACCATCGAATCCCACCAGTACTTTTTTATGTTATTCTTTAATTCAACTCCATACTGACCATAATCGTAAACCGCTGCCAATCCGTCATAAATTTCACTTGAAGGGAAAACATATCCATATTCCTTGCAATGTGCCACCAGTTTTTTAAAAACATCTTCCAAAGCCATGTATATCTGTTTTTTGGTAAAAATAATTCGACAAAAGTAATTTAAAAAGTTTGGTTTTCAGTATTATTATTCGGGCTAATTGATCCTTATTGAAATAAAAGGCCATTGCGCTTAACTTTTACTTTAAGATGATTAAGCGCAGAGACGCAAGGGCGCAATGAAATACGCAATAAAAAAATAAAATTTGCGAAACCTTTGCGCCTCCGTGCCGTTGCGCTTAACTCTTTTTCTTTTATTTGGAACACGTCACTTTATTATTAATATATTTGTAAATACAAGTTGAAAAGAATTTTCAAAATGGAAAAAAAAGTTGATTTTCTGGTAATAGGGACAGGTCTTGGAGGATTAAGTTATGCCCTGAAAGTTGCTGAATATGGTAAAGTTTGCATGATTACCAAAACAAATATGGAGGAGACCAATACCAGCTATGCCCAGGGAGGGATTGCCGCGGTTACTTATGAACCTGATAATTATGAGAAGCATATAAAGGATACCCTGATCGCGGGGGATGGATTAAATAATGAAGAAGTTGTGCGGATGGTTGTAAGTGAAGCGCCGGCTCAGATTCATGAGCTGATTAACTGGGGAACACAGTTTGACCGCGAATCAACGGGCAAATACGACCTGGCGCGTGAAGGAGGCCATTCGGAACACAGAATCCTGCATCACAAAGACCAGACAGGGGCAGAGATTCAGAGAGCGCTTTCCGGGAGAGCCAGAAATCACAAAAATATTGAAATACTGGAAAATCATTTTGCTGTTGAGATCATCACACAGCATCATCTCGGGCGCCTGGTAAAACGTTACAATACCGATATTGAGTGCTTTGGAGCCTATGTGCTGGATTTGAAAAGTAAAAAAACAATAAAAATCCTTTCTAAGATTACCTTGCTTGCCTCCGGTGGCTCCGGCAATCTTTACCAGACAACTACCAATCCTAATATAGCCACAGGTGATGGTGTTGCAATGGTTTATCGCGCGAAGGGGATCATTTCAGATATGGAGTTTGTACAGTTTCATCCAACTTCTCTTTATAATCCATCCGAGAAACCATCATTCCTGATTACTGAAGCCATGAGGGGATTCGGTGCGATCCTGAAAAATCAGAACGGGGATGAACTGATGCAAAAATACGACCCCCGTGGTAGTCTCGCTCCCCGCGATATCGTGGCACGGGCAATAGATAATGAGATGAAAATTACCGGTCATGATTTTGTGTACCTCGACTGCCGGCATCTGGACAAGAAAGGTCTGAAAGAGCACTTCCCTTATATTATTGAAAAGTGTAAAAAAATCGGAATAGATATTTTCATCGATATGATACCTGTTGTTCCGGCAGCACATTTTATGTGCGGGGGAATATTGGCGGATAAAAACGGAAAGAGCTGGATTAACAGGTTGTATGTGGTTGGTGAAACCGCCTGTACCGGTTTGCACGGGGCAAACCGACTGGCATCAAATTCTTTGCTTGAAGCAATAGTATATGCCGAACGCGCCGCAAAGCACACTCTGGGGATTTTTAAGGGAATCAAAATACAGGAAAATATTCCTGAATGGAATGTAGAAGGAACCACTCACCCGGAAGAAATGATCCTGATTACCCAGAATTATAAAGAGGTTCAGCAAATTATGACGAATTACGTGGGGATTGTCCGGTCCGAGTTAAGGCTTGAAAGAGCTGCCAGGCGATTGGAAATTATATTTCAGGAGACAGAAGATTTATATAAAAAATCAAGTTTATCCATAGAACTTTGTGAGCTCAGGAATCTGATCCATGTGGGTTACCTGGTTATCAAATCGGCCCAGGCGCGAAAGGAGAGCTGTGGGTTGCATTATATGCTGGATCACCCGGGGAAGAAGAAGTGAAGTGTAATTCATTTATCCCTTTCTCAAATTCAAAATAAGATGAATGTAATTTCAAAGTAAGAACAATGTAATTTCAAAGTCAACCGCCAGATCCTGGTTATCAGCTTTGGCAAATAAGGTATCATTTTGAATGGTTATAGGAGTCTTAAAATGAATTAATATCTGAAATAATCATTCTCTCCCTCAAACTGCATACCCTTGTATTGCTGGCGGATTTCTTCCAGTATTTCCAGTACCTCACCGGGTATTTTTGTAGTAAGAAGCCTCCTCCGTATTTCTTTGAAGTGGGGCAAGCCTTTGAAATAATTCGATAAGTGCCTTCGCATTTCAAGGACACCTGTAATTTCACCCTTCCATTCAACGCTTCTTTTAAAATGCTCGATGGCAATATCAACTTTCTCTTCCAGAACAGGTTCGGGTAACAGATCCCCCGAAAGAATGAAATGTTTGATATGCTTGAATATCCATGGTTTTCCCACGCTTGCTCTTCCTATCATGATGCCATCCACACCGTATGAGTCAAACAGTTTTTTCGCTATTTCAGGGGAGGTAACATCGCCGTTTCCGATGATGGGAATTTTCATCCGGGGATTATTCTTCACCTCTCCAATCAATGTCCAGTCTGCGATTCCTTTATAAAGCTGGTTACGTGTTCGGCCATGAATGGTAAGGGCTTCAATCCCGGTATCCTGCAGCATTTCAGCTATTTCAACAATATTCTTTGAATTCTCATCCCATCCCAGGCGTGTTTTTACGGTAACCGGAAGATGAGTTGACCGTACGATGGCACGGGTCATTTCGAGCATCGCCGGGATATTCAGCAACATACCCGCGCCGGCGCCGCGGTTGGAAATTTTTCTGACCGGGCATCCGAAATTGATATCGATCAGTTCCGGGTTTGCTTTTTCAGCAATTTTTGTGGCCTCTGTCATCGCTTCTGTTATATGGCCATAAAGCTGTATGCCAATAGGTCTTTCGTAATCGAAGATGTCAAGTTTTAAAACACTTTTTTTACCGTCCCGGATCAGTCCATCCGATGAAATAAATTCCGTGTACAAAACATCAGCGCCATTTTTCTTGCATACATACCGGAAGGAAGGATCTGTTATGTCTTCCATCGGTGCAAGAAAAAGCGGGTAATCTCCAAGATCAATATCACGAATCTTCAAAACCCTGAAAAATTAATTAGTTTTGTGCAAAAATACTAATAAACCGAATGGAAAAAAGTTTTTTAGCTGACGCACATCCTGCAAGACAATTAATATTTACTGCCCTGATCGTTTTAGGATCCTGGATTGTTTTCCAGGTGACAGGTATGGTAAGCGGAAAGTTTATATTCGGTTTATCATTTGATGAGATGCTTCACTCGTTAGAGTCATATAACGATCCCCGGATCCTTGGCTTTCTGAAATATGTTCAGGCATTTACTTCTGCGGGAATGTTTATTTTTGCTGCACTGGCTTCGGCCTGGTTTATTCATGCAGACTGGAAAAGCTTTTTAGGTTTAAATGAAATTGCAGGCTGGCAAATCAACATGCTCGGGATCCTTTTTATATTGGTAATTCTGCCATTTACCAACCTTCTGACCTATTTAAACGCCAATCTGGGATTACCGGAATTTATGAGCGGAGTAGAAAACTTTTTCCATGAGAAGGAAAACCAAATGAACAGGATTATGGAAAGTTTTTTAAAACCCAGGGGAACAGGAGGTTTGTTTTTTAACCTGGTTGTGATTGCAGTGATACCAGCTTTTGGGGAGGAGTTGCTGTTCAGGGGAATAATTCAAAAGTTGTTGAATCGCTGGTTTGGTCATGCCCATTGGGCAATTATTGCCACAGCTTTTCTGTTCAGCGCCATGCACATTCAATTTTTATCTTTTCTTCCAAGATTCTTCTTAGGACTTATTCTTGGTTATTTGTTTTATTGGAGCGGGTCGATCTGGTTAACGATTTTGGTTCACTTTGTCAATAATGCTGTCGCCACAATATTCTATTTTTATTTTTACGGGGGATATATTGGTGATTACCTGGAAAAAACAGGAACACCTGAAAAAGGAATTGCTTTGGCTTTTCTCAGTGCATTGGCCGGGTTCGCCTTACTCTACCTGATTTATCGTAAATATGTTTTTAAAAAAGAATTCAACCGATTTCCATATTAACGTTTTTAAACATCTTCATCGGACCCATTTCATTTTTCCGGTAAATATAAACAATACCGTAATCTGAGGCTTTTTCTCTTCGTAATTCCTCGGGAAGTTCCTTAAAAGTTTCTTCCACTTCATTCCATAATTGCTGAATAACAGAATCAACTAAACAGCGCTTTTCATTGATATTATTCTGAGCCAGTTGACAACGTTTCTTAAGTGAGTTCTGTAAATTGTAAACATCGAGAAATCTTTCGAAATATACTTTGACAACCGCGATGGAAGGGTTGGTAATTGCAGTAAGACTTGCAAGACGTCTTTCCTTTTCTCCTTCAATGAGTTTATTTCCCCATTCAAGCAGATCTTCATCAGTCTGAAGGGATGGAAGCTTTTTCTCATCTTCGTCCATTCCAAAATAGGACCGGGTTGAGGCAGGTAAATCTCCCCTGACAATGGCCAGGTTGACTACCTGGATAAAATGTGAAACATATAATCTGGCCTTATGGGCATGCTTATGATAATCTTTATTTTTTTCAATTTGCAGGTTATATGAGGTTTTGTTTTCCGATAAAACATGCTCATAGCTGGATAACAGCGATTGTATTTTGGTAAAGGTACCCTGACTATAGGCTAATTTGAATGGAGGAAGATCTTTTCCTTTACTGAATGCAGTGTACAGAGCCTTAAGTCTGGCATTATCGGTATTGGGGAGTCGTCTGTAGGGCATGTTAATAAATTTGTTGAGAAACTGTTAATAAACCAACTTGTATATGCGAATATAAAAAATTGATCTAAATAAACAATAGCATTCGCACGTAATAATAAAATTTTTTTGCGAATTTTTTTAATCAAGTATATCACAATGTATTTTTCATATTGATAATCATTTTTGGATTTTGTTTACGTAAAACGGTCTTTTAAGTTTCATAACAACAAAGTTATTTCAGGCGGATCGCAGACTCTCCTTCGATGAAATATGTATTCTGTTTTGTGGAAATTGTATTTGTCTTCGATCTGTAGCAGGATTTACCAGGATGTTTGATAGCACAAGTAAATAATGGGTTTTGAATTGGGTGTAATTCCTCCTATATTGGGCATTATTTGATGTTTATTTTAATCTTAACGTTATGTTTGATAAAATAATTTATACAAAGCGCCGGGATAACCTGAAGAAAAAATGTACCGGAGGTCTGCTTTTTTTCCCGGGAAATGAAGAGAGTGCAATGAATTATGCTGCTAATACCTATCCCTTCAGACAGGACAGTTCGTTTTTGTATTTCTTTGGGATTGATTTACCCGGATTGGCCGCAATAATTGATCTTGAAACAGGAGAGGAGATTATTTATGGCAATGACAGGGATATTGATGATATAATCTGGATGGGTACTCAGCCTCCGATTTCAGAGATTGCTGCGAAGGCAGGGATAACAAATACAAAACCAATTTCCCGGTTAAATACGGATGTTCAGAAAGCCATACAACTGAAACGGGATGTAAAAATTCTTCCTCCGTACCGCGGTGACCAGCGGATTTTTATTTCAGAGGTACTCGGTGTTCCTGTGCAACAGATCAATGAATTTATTTCTGAGGATTTTATAAAAGCGGTTATTTCCCTCCGGGAGATAAAGGAGGAGGGTGAAATTTCACAGATTGAATTTGCAATCGATGTGGCCTACCGTATGCATACCGCGATGATGAAAATGGCTCTTCCCGGTACGTGGGAGAGAGAGATTGTTGGCCGGATGGAAGGCATTTCTCTGGCAAATGGAGGGATGGTTTCTTTCCCTGTTATTCTTAGTATTGATGGCCAAACCCTTCATAATCATTTTCACGGGAACATGCTTAAAGAAGGTCGGATTGTTGTTGCGGATGCAGGCTGTGAATCTCCTTTGCATTACGCGAGTGATATTACCCGTTCGGTGCCCGTGGGTGGCAGGTTTAGTCAGAGACAAAAAGAGATCTATGAAATTGTACTGGCAGCCAATGTGAATAGTATTAATAGTATTAAGCCGGGTGTTTTTAACAGGGATTTGCATTTAGCTGCAGCCGGAACCATTGTTGATGGACTAAAAGAGTTAGGGATAATGAAAGGTGATACCGAAGATGCCGTTCAGCAGGGAGCTCATGCCCTGTTCTTCCCTCACGGGTTAGGTCATATGCTGGGATTGGATGTACATGATATGGAAAACCTCGGTGAAAATTTTATTGGATATGATAACACGATTTCCCGTAGCAAACAGTTTGGAACCGCTTACCTTCGGCTTGCTAAAAAACTAAAACCCGGATTTGTTTTTACTATTGAACCCGGTATTTATTTTATTCCCGCGTTGATCGACTTATGGAAGTCTGAGAGAAAATTTGAAGAATTCATCAACTATAATAAAGTTGATACCTTCAGGGACTTTGGAGGAATACGTATTGAAGATGATGTTCTGGTAACTGAAAATGGGGGCAGGGTACTGGGTAAGCCAATTCCTAAAACCATTGAAGAGATCGAAAAAATTCAAGAGAAACCAATCGATGCTTCCCAATGACCCTATAAGCATCAGACACAGGGATGAGTCATTAATTAAAGCGCTCCGGCCTTAAAAAACTCCCTGTTTATTCTCGCGATATTAGTAAGCGATATTCCCTTTGGACATTCCGCCTCACAGGCCCCTGTATTGGAGCAACTGCCAAATCCCAGTTCATCCATTTTCGATACCATGGCTTTTACTCTTTCCCTGGCCTCTACCCTTCCCTGCGGGATTAAAGCAAACTGAGAGACTTTAGCAGATACGAAGAGCATGGCAGATGCATTTTTGCAGGCAGCAACGCAGGCCCCGCATCCAATGCAGGATGCTGCATCAAAAGCCAGATCGGCATCGTGCTTGGGAATGGGAATTGCATGTGCATCCGGCGCATTACCGGTGTTTACAGAAATAAAACCGCCTTCCATTATAATTTTATCGAATGCCGTGCGGTCAACGATCAGATCTTTAATAACCGGAAAAGGCCTTGCTCTCCAGGGTTCTATAATGATTTGGTCTCCATCTTTAAATTTCCTCATGTGGAGTTGACAAACGGTAATCTTTTCGTCCGGCCCGTGAGGGCGGCCATTGATATACAAACTGCAACAGCCACAGATTCCTTCCCGGCAATCGTGATCGAAAGCTACCGGTTCTTCATTACTGAGGATCAGCTCTTCATTCAATACATCAAGCATTTCCAGAAAAGAACTGTCAGATGAAATATTCCCGATCTTATAATTCACAAACCTGCCTTGTGCCTGGGAATTCTTCTGACGCCAGATTTTTAATGTAAAATCCATAATATGCTGATTTTAATGCCTTATTTATAGTTTCTTTGTTTAACCTCGATAAATTCAAAATTCAAATCTTCCTTGTGAAGTACCGGGTCCTGTGTAGGGCCTTTATGCTCCCATGCAGAAACAAAAGTATACTTATCGTCGTCACGCAATGCTTCTCCTTCGGGTGTCTGGTATTCTTCCCTGAAATGTCCCCCACATGATTCTTCCCTTTGCAATGCATCTCTTGCTATTAGTTCACCCATCTCCAGAAAATCGGCAACACGGGTGGCTTTCTCGAGTTCGGTATTCATTTCGTCAAGCTTACCGGGAACTTTAACGTCTTTCCAGAATTCGTTGCGTAGTTCCTTTATCATGCCGATCGCTTCCTCCAAACCCTTTTTGTTCCTTGCCATCCCGACATGGTCCCACATAATTTTACCAAGTCTTTTATGAAACGAGTCAACCGTTGCTTTTCCCCGGACGCTCAGAAGCCCATCCATTTTTGAACGGACGTTTTTTTCAGCTTCCTCAAACTCAGGGCTTTCAACAGACATTTTTGGAGTTCTGATTTCAGCGGCTAGGTAGTTTTGAATGGTATAGGGTAACACAAAATAACCATCAGCCAGTCCTTGCATCAGGGCGGAAGCTCCCAGGCGGTTTGCCCCGTGATCGGAGAAATTGGCTTCACCAATGGCGTAAAGTCCCTTTATATTGGTCATAAGTTCATAATCAACCCAAAGTCCGCCCATCACATAATGAGTAGCAGGATATATCATCATCGGGGAGGTATAGGGATCCGTATCAACGATTTTTTCATACATCTGAAAGAGGTTCCCGTATTTTTCCTCAATGGCTTGTTTTCCCTGTTTCAGGATGGCATCTTTAAAATCAAGAAAAACAGCTAAGCCTGTATTTCCAACTCCGTAGCCGTCATCGCAACGTTCTTTGGCCGCTCGTGAAGCAACATCCCTGGGAACCAGGTTTCCGAATGCCGGGTACCTTCTCTCGAGGTAGTAATCGCGGTTTTCCTCGGGTATATCTCCGGCTTTCATTTCACCCTTCTGAATTTTTTTAGCGTCTTCAATGTTTTTAGGAACCCATATCCGGCCATCGTTACGCAGGCTCTCACTCATCAGGGTAAGCTTTGACTGTGACTCGCCGTGAACAGGAATACAGGTAGGATGAATCTGAACAAAGCATGGATTTGAAAAAAAGGCGCCTCTTTTATAACTCATCCAGGCAGCGCTTACATTCGATCCCATGGCATTTGTGGATAAAAAATAAGCATTTGAATAACCTCCGGTTGCAAGGACAACCGCATGAGCAAAGTGCCTTTCAATATTACCGGTAATCAGATCTCTTGTAATGATACCCCGGGCTTTTCCATCAATAATTACCAGGTCGTGCATCTCAGTTCTGGGATAGAGCTTTACGCTTCCCAGTTTCACCTGTCTCATTAATGCGCTGAATGCTCCCAGTAAAAGCTGTTGTCCGGTTTGCCCTTTTGCATAAAATGTCCTGGAAACCTGCGCTCCCCCGAAAGAACGGTTAACAAGATAACCTCCGTAATCCCTTGCAAATGGAACACCCTGGGCTACGCACTGATCAATGATGGAATTGCTTACTTCAGCAAGACGGTACACATTTGACTCACGTGAACGATAATCACCTCCTTTTATGGTATCGTAAAAGAGGCGGTAAACGCTGTCGCCATCGTTCTGGTAATTTTTTGCCGCGTTGATACCTCCCTGGGCGGCAATGCTGTGCGCCCTGCGAGGACTATCCTGGTAACAGAATGTCTTAACGTTGAATCCCATTTCCCCAAGAGAAGCCGCGGCAGAGGCTCCGGCAAGACCGGTACCCACAACAATAATATCGAGTTTTTTCTTATTCGACGGATTGACAAGGTTCTGTGTGGCTTTGTAATTCGACCATTTTTCAGCAAGTGATCCTGCAGGTATTTTTGAATCTATTTTAACCATGATGAGCTTCCTTAAATGTATTATTAACTGAAATAAATAATCAGTGGTATCAGGATATAACCACCCACAACAACAACAGTATAAATTATTCCTGTAGCTTTTATAACCGGGGTCAGGGTTTTATGATCAAGTCCAAAAGTCTGAAACGCAGACTGAAATCCATGGATCAGATGAAATCCCAGGAAGATAAAAGCGGTTATATAAAAAATTACAACCCATCCGATTTTAAACTCTTCGATTACCAGTAATCCAAGATCATGATAGGATTTCCCGTTTATTACCACCTCAGGCACTCCCCCGAAAAATTTTGACTTGAGATAAAAATCAAAAAGATGTATTACCATGAAAACTCCAATAATCACCGCTGAATGAATCATGTATTTTGAGAAAAAGGAAGTCTGTGACGGGTGTGTTTTCGCGTATCCTACCGGTCGGGCAATCCAGTTCTGTACCTGAACGATCAAACCGTAAAGAATATGAAGCAGGAAGCCGCCGAAGAGCACAACTTCAAATACCTTGATGATAATATTCGTACCCATAAAATGAGCGGCGATATTAAACTGGTCCCTGCTTTCGAAAATGATCAGTAATAGGTTTAATCCCAGATGCACGATCAGGAAAATAATCAGGAACAAACCTAATCCGGCCATCATTATCTTTTTTCCAATAGACGATGTGAAAAAATTTGCCATAACTGTTATTTTGTAATAAGTTATTTATCTTGCATGTTATAACTTTTAACAGGCTAAAAGCCCGTTTCAAATCATGGTCAGAAAAACGGGTAAATATAAGGATTAGAGATTTAAAAAACTTCAATGAAATACAATAGAATACCTAAAGGCTTATTTATTAAGAATCGGTCTAAATTAGAAGAATTGATCCTGCCCGGATCCAGCATTATTTTGCATTCCAATGATGAGATGCATCGCAATGGCGATCAGAACTTCAGGTTCAGGCAGTCATCGGATTTTTTTTATTTAACGGGGATAGACCAGGAAAAGTCTGTTCTTATTATGAATCCAAAACATACGGAAGAAAAGTTCCGTGAAGTACTTTTTATAATGAATGCCTCACCCGAACAGGTAACATGGAATGGTTACCGCTTAAGCCTGTCTGAAGCTTCAGAAATTTCAGGGATAAAAAATGTCCACTGGTTGGATGATTATGAACGGATCCTTTCTGAAATTATTTATGGTTCACAAAATATTTACCTTAATGTACCGGAGCATATCAAGTATAAAGCGGAAGTTGAATCAAGGGATGTGCGAAATGCAAAAAAAATTCAATCCGTTTTCCCTTTGCATTCCTATCACCGCCTGGCTCCTGCTTTGTCGAAACTCAGGATGATCAAAGAGCCGGAAGAAATATCCCTTATCAGTACCGCTATCAGCATTACGCGGGATGCATTTTTACGGGTATTGCAATTTACCAGACCAGGAATCCTTGAATATGAGATAGAGGCAGAAATAAGTCATGAGTTTATTCGAAAGGCGGCCAACGGTCATGCGTACGAACCTATTATAGCCAGTGGTGCAAACGCTTGTATTCTGCATTACATCGACAATAACCGGGTGTGTAACAACGGTGACCTGTTACTGATGGATTTCGGGGCCGAATATGCCCATTATGCTGCCGATCTTACGCGTACCATTCCCGTGAACGGGAAATTTACTCCCCGGCAGGCCAGGGTATATGATGCGAACCTTCGTGTACTCCGGGCTGCCATCAGGCTTATGAAACCCGGCGTGCTGCTTTCCGATTTTCATGCCGAAGTGGGAAAACTCTGGGAGGAAGAGCACATCCGGCTTGGATTGTATTCATCAGAAGATGTGAAAAATCATCGCTCAGACCCTGCTTTGTGGTCGAAATATTATATGCACGGAACTTCTCACAGCATTGGTCTTGATGTGCATGAACCCTTTGATAAAGCCGAAAAGTTCCGGCCCGGAATGGTATTTAGCTGTGAGCCGGCTATTTATATTACTGACGAGGGATTGGGTATCCGGCTTGAAAATGATATACTGATCACAGAAAGCGGGAATATTGATCTTTGTAAGGATATTCCGGTGGAGAGGGAGGAGATCGAGGATTTAATGAACCGGGAAAAGAGTTAAGCGCAAAGGCGCTAAATAAATCCGGAAAAAATATTGCGAAACCTTTGCGCCTCCACGCCTTTGCGCTTAATTTGTACTTTGTTGATGTCTGAACAATAATGAAAATAAAAATGAATCAAACAGAAAACGGCATATTTTATAAAACCTATGGCAAAAACCACGGTTATGCCCTTGTTTTTCTCCACGGTTACCTGGAATCATCTGAATCATGGAATAATTTTGCAGAGCTATTTTCCGATGAGTATTTCGTTATTTGTGTGGATTTGCCCGGACATGGCAAATCAATGGTTGATTCTGAAGATTTAACGATGGAACAAATGGCCAATGCAGTAATTTCTGTAACGGATCAGCTTGAAATCCCGGCTTTTCACCTGGTTGGGCATTCTATGGGAGGATATGTTGCCATGGCGCTGGTTGACAAGTATTCCGGCAAGCTTAATTCAGCAGTACTGTTACACTCGACCTGTTTTGCAGATTCCGGGGAGAAACGGGCAAACCGCGAACGGGAGATCCAACTGGTAAGAAAGGGTAAAAAGGAACTTATAATAAACACGAATATTCCCAGGTTGTTTGCCAATGAAAATCTGGAAGCTTTTTCAGAACAGGTTGAATCATCTAAAAAACTTGCTCTTCAAACCAGCGATATAGGTATTATTTCTGCATTAAATGCAATGAAAACGCGCCCCGACCGTTCAAAAGTTCTGGAAGGGGCCAGAATCCCCGTTCTCCTAATTGGCGGAAGGAAAGACAATCTTATTCCTTTTGAAAAGATGGAAGAAATGAAAGCATTTTCGCCCGGTATAAACCTGGTTTGTCTGGAAAACAGCGGACACATGGGATTTATTGAAGAGAAGGGGCAGGCAGCCAGGGAACTGAAATTGTTTTTTGATGCAAATTTTGAGTGTTTGTGATCATAGTTTCAAGGTTTTTGTATTTATGGGTTAAATGATGATTTATTTAAAATTTTTTTCATTAATGGCATAAATCTGTTCAATGCCAAAACGCTCTCAAAATTCAACAAACAAGGATGGATCAAATGGCTATTTATAGCAAAAACCAAAGTAGTCAATGAAGTATCGCATAAAAATATTTTCCTGAATTTGCTGTACTATTACTCTATTACTCAAGTTACACATATGTTTCACAATTATCTCTCCAATTGCAACTTGTGGATTAATGCTATCGGCTCCTGTTTGGCTGTTTCCCATTTGAGACAGATAGATACAGACTAACAAATCCTAATGAATTTTGTGGGCAAGTAAAATCCATCGTTTATTTGGGTTTAGGGTACAGGCAAATGGGGTCTCATAACCAACTAAAGTTAACTGGGTTTGGCTAATTTAGAGATACTAGGTTGTATGGGTTTTACGAGATTTTGCCATTTTTGTATGCATTTGATTATTTGCAGATATGCCTAAAATTATTGATATTGCAGTCTTTAGATATTAACAAGCAGACCCTACTAACGAATTCGACATTCTTTTAACTAATTAGAGTATAAATAATGTCAGCTATCCCTTATAAAATAATGTCAGTAATCTCCGTTTACCGGGGATCTGGGTTTTTGATTTGTTTATTTTTTATTTCAGCATTACTTGACGCACAATCCGGTTTAATCATTTCCACAGAGTCATACAGCACAAGTAATGGTTTGTCGGATAATTATGTAACATCAGTTGTACAGGATCATAAAGGATTCCTTTGGGTAGGAACCCGGGCCGGCCTGAATCGGTTTGATGGTTATTCTTTTCTACCCGTGAAACCTGCAAAGGATAATTTTAATTATTTTCCCGAAGATATTATTTATGATCTGCTTTCGCACAATGAAAACTTATGGATTTGCTCACAATCAGGTTTTTGCAGATACAATTTAAAGACGGGAGCGTTTTATAAGAATAACTTCCCGGAGGAGTACATGAATGATATGTCTGCATCCTTCACAAGGATTTATCCGGGAAGAGACAGCCTGTTCTGGCTGGTAAGTGATACAATTATTCTATTAGCAGGACCCGGGCTGACAAAAAGGAGTGACATACTAGTTTACAAGGAAGTAATTTTAAAAGATACAGGTTCCATCAGAATTAATGATCTGTATCAGGGAGTTTTTAATGAATTATGGGTTGGTACTTCAACTTCTCTTCATTCCCTTCTGATTTCAAATGATTCAATAGCGCAGTACCTGACGGAGAAATCAATATACTTAAATGAACCTGTTGAAAAAATTAAACCCATTGATGACCACAATATCTGGATAATCCATTCAGAAAATAAAATCTCTAAAATCAATATTCACCAAAGAACATTATTTGCACTTAGAAATCTCCAGAAGGGGTTCCTGCCAAATACAAAAATACTTGATATTGAGGCTGATAATTTAGGAGGTATCTGGATTGTAAATAGTGATGCCGGTATTCACAGGTATGACCTGAAAACATCGCTATACACCGACCATTTATTCGACAGATTGGATAAAATTGAGAACTTATATGAAAATTTTATCAACAGGCTTTTTAAGGATCGGTCAGGTTGCATTTGGGCGTGCACCAGAGGTGGCCTTGCAAAAATTACTATAACAGAATCAAGCTTTACAGTTTTTTCGGGCTTTGAAAAGAATGTCCATATGGAACCCCCGGGAGATGTAAGCACAGTTTGTTTGGATAGCAGTGGTTTTGTTTGGGTAACCCACTGGCTTGATGGTCCATACAGGTTTCAAATTAAAGAAGATAAGTTTATCGATGTAACCCCTGAAGTACTTAAAAAACAGAATATCAATTTATTATTTCAGAGGATTCCAGGTGTTTTTATACCACGTAAGCATAATATCTGGTTCTGTACATTAAATGGCAATGGAATTTTAGAATACTATTTTGATGGGAATGAAGAGAAGTTTAGCAAGCAATATAAGATTAAAGACGGACTGCCTAGTGACAGTATCAATTTAGCTTTTCGTGATTCCAGAAATAACATCTGGATTGGAACAACTAGGGGTATTGCCCTTTTTGATCCTGATACCAAGACCTTCAATTCCCAGATTAACAATAGCAGTGCTATATTTAATTTTAACCATCATATACTGGCAATAGAGCAAACAAAAGATATCCTTTGGTTTGGTACGTTGGATGGTTCACTGATACGCTATAAACTCCCTGATAAGTTCATTGACAAAGCAAATCCTAAAATTTTTGAGATACTTGAAAACTGGATAATGAGTATCAAGCAGAGCGGAGATTCAGTGTTATGGCTTGGAACGATGTCAGGGTTATATAAATACATCATTTACAATGACCAGTTTGAGAAGATAATTAAAGAAAATGAGTCCTATTCTTCCGTTGCCGAAATACAAATCGGGAAAGACGGCAACCTTTGGTTAGGTACCTTGACGGGTTTGGTAAGGGTGAATCCAATTACCCTGGAAAGTCATAATTTTTATGCAGGCAATGGTGTCAGGATCAATCATATAAACTGGCGGTCAAGCGCTCAGGATTCAGCAGGCATTATTTTTTTCGGGACGAAAGCCGGACTTATCTATTTCGATCCTGAAAAAGTTACTAAGTACACCATCCTTCCTGAATTGGTAATTAGCAGGTTCTCGGTGGAAAATACTCAATGGCCAATCGAGCAATATACTTCTGACGATGGAAAATTTGATTATTCGATCGTTCTGCCCTATAATAAAAACAATCTTACCATTGAATTTAATGCGCTGTCATACATTAACCAGGATAAGAATCAATACATGTACAGGCTTTCCGGACTAAATGAAATCTGGAACACTGCAGATTACAGGGGAAGATTAATTAATTACTCAAATTTGTCACCCGGGAATTATATTTTTGAGTTTAAAGCCTCAAATTACGAAGGCATCTGGACCCAAAAGCCCTTAAGAATTAATATTCAAATAAAACAGGTTATCTGGAAAAGTAAATTGGCAATTCTTTTTTACCTGCTTTTTCTTTCTGCAATCACTTACCTTATTATTCTTGAAACCAGAATACGAAAGAGGTTTAGGGAAGATCTTATGCGAGAAAAGCTTGAACGCAAGAACTTTGAAGAAATCAATGAACTCAAACTTCGTTTTTTCACAAATATTACCCATGAATTCAGGTCCCCTCTTACTATGATCATTAATCCGATTGATAAATTGATAAATAATGAATTTCGTCCGGCAATGAAAAAGGAGTTACACCGGATTAAGGAGAATGCAAATCGGGTTTTAAGTCTTATAAATCAGATACTTGATTTCCGAAAAGTTACATCAAAAGGTGTTATTCCTTATTTTAAACTGGGAGATATTAATCTATTTATCAGTAAGCAAATTGAAGCATACAGTGGTGCGAATCAGAATATTCAGCAATTAATATTCAGATCTGAATTGTCCGATTCGAATTTTGTTTTCGATTCCTTCATACTTGAAAAGATCGTTTCAAATCTTATTTCAAACGCCATTAAATTTTCCCCGGATAATACTGAAATCGTAATAACGCTCAAACCTGCCACCGATGAAA
The DNA here is from genome assembly GCA_964349045.1 of uncultured Chitinophaga sp. Classification (GTDB taxonomy): domain Bacteria; phylum Bacteroidota; class Bacteroidia; order Bacteroidales; genus JACJXF01. The sequence continues at coordinate 1,293 of CAYGFI010000077.1, read as the reverse complement.
ATAAAACGGAAGGGATCATCTTATCTGTAAAAGATAAGGGCAAAGGTATTCCTGAGCAATATTTAGATAAGGTTTTCGAGAGGTTTTTCCAAGTGGGTCCGGAAAATTCAGGATCAGGCATTGGTTTATCTCTTGTGCATGAACTGGTGACAACTCACAAAGGGAAGATCAGCGTAGAGAGTGAATTGAATCATGGAAGCTGCTTCAGGGTTTTTTTGCCTAAGATACCCTTAGATGGTGAAATGGTTGAAAATGTGTCAAACAATATTGTCCTAAAAAGTTTCAAAGCATTGAATTCTTTTGTTAATGAAAGCAAATCAAAGGTTAGTTCAGCGGGAACGTTCCAGGCAATCGCAAAGTATAAAATCCTATTCATTGACGATGATGAAGAGTTATTATCCTACCTGGTGGAGGAGTTTGATTCTGTTTATACAATTTATCAGGCTTCCAATGGCAAAGATGCATGGGAATTAATTCACCATATTCATCTTGATATCATTATCTGCGATGTGAATATGCCGGAAATGAATGGATGGGAATTATGCAATGCAATCAAGACAGATTTGAATTACTCACACATTCCGGTCATTTTGTTAACTGTTGACAATTCTGACGAATCAAGGGAACAGGGTTATGAATGTGGTGCAGATTCATACCTGGGAAAACCAATCAGTTTGAGCATTTTACATACCCGCATACAAAATATTCTGCGAACCAGGGAAAAGGCCAGGATCAAATATCAAAAATCCTTAAGTCTTGAGCCAGGTGAAGTCATTACAACATCAATGGATGAACAATTTCTTAAAAAAGCCCTACATATAGTCGAAGAGAATATTGATAATCCTGATTTTAACAATGATTCATTTTGTCAAGAACTGGGTGTCAGCAGCACACAACTATATAAGAAACTCAAATCCCTGTTGGGATTATCGGCTTCTGAATTTATTAAAGATATCCGGCTGAAAAGGGCCGCCCAGTTGCTGAAAATGAACGGCAATAATATAAGTGAAGTTGCTTATATGTGTGGATTTGCAGATCCAAAATATTTCAGCAAATGTTTTAAAAAGCAATTTGGCGTTAACCCGAAGAGATTTCCGAAACAATACGATAAAGCAATACCTACCTGACAATAGTAAAACTTCATTTACTTTGTATCAATACATATCCCTCCTATGAATAAGCCCCCCATTTCCTCGCCATTACCAATGAGTTTAACAGAAATGGTATCTCCCTGGTGAGCATTAAGTATATCAAAGAAATACCAGTCGGGGTAACGATTGGATCCTGCAAGGT
>CAYGFI010000076.1:2988-21752 GCA_964349045.1 uncultured Chitinophaga sp. | reverse complement strand
GGGTTATTATATAGAGATGTAGATCCTCCATCAGTATCCCATAATAATAAAATATTTAAATGGATCCTCTCTGTAGCTGCCTGAGAAAATCCACCTCCCACAAGTACTGTGCTGTACCAGAACCTTCCATTATCGGAATAAGCAGGGTAGTCAAAGTACTTCCTTTCCAGACTGCTCGATTCAAATTCCATATGTGTAAACAATGACGTACCCATTCCAATCGGCAGATAATCTCCAAGGTTTTTAAAAATGGTAAACCTGGCAAAAGCCCTGGGACCGTAAATATTTGTTTTTATGGTGGATTGATTCGTATAAAGTCTGGTCTCACTGTAAAATTCATATTTAAATCCACCGGCTACACAAAATCTATCGGTAAAATAATATCCAAGGGCAGGAGAAAATTCAATCCGGTTTATGGTCCCAAGTATAAGTCCAAAGTCAGGAGCAAGAAAAAATTCCCCTTTTAACTCTTCATCATCCTGAGCATAGGTGATTGAAAATGAGAATATTATTATGAGAAAACTTAATAGATTCTTCTTCATATTTTTGCAATTCCTGAGAATAACACCTTACAAATGCTTTAAATTTGCGATAAAGATATATTTTTATCAAAACTAATTTAATTACCTGTATGAATATATTAATCACCGGCGCTTCAAAAGGGATAGGGAAGGCAATTACCCTCGCTTTTTGCAAAAAGGGAAACCATACTCTCTTTTTAATTTCGAGGGATAAAAACCGACTGTCAGAACTAAAAAACCAGTGTGCGGAAATTAATCCTCGTTGCCGGATTCTTGAGTATCCGGCTGATTTAAGCCATTCCGGGGAAGTTAAGAAAATTGCTGATGAAATAGTCCTTCATGCAGGTAAAATTGATATTCTTATTAATAATGCCGGTACGTTGGTAAATAAAAAATTCGAAGATTTTTCTGAAAATGAAATTGCATCAATGTTTACGGTTAACTTTTTTGCTCCGGCATGGCTGATCCGCTGCCTGATCCCTGCCTTGACGAATGCCGGTAGTGCCCGTGTTGTAAATATCGGAAGTATGGGAGGATACCAGGGCAGCTCAAAATATCCGGGATTATCTTATTACAGTGCATCAAAAGCGGCAATAGGTGTACTTACTGAATGCCTTGCCAGGGAATACAAAAATACCGGAATATCCTTTAATTGCCTTGCTCTGGGGGCAGTTCAGACAGAAATGTTTTCTGAAGCATTTCCCGGAGCCATTGCACCGGTAAGTCCCGAAGAAATGGCTGATTATATTGTCAGGTTTTCATTAACTCCAAATCCAACAATTAATGGTAAAATTATTCCCGTAACACGGACAGAAATAATATGATCCCCGTACCTGGTTTTAAACAAAATGATTAAATTGTTTTCAAAATGAATAAAAACATACTTCTTGCTTTCTTCTCTTCCTTTGCAATAGTATCTTGTACCACTAAAGAAAAGAAAGAGTCATTACCAAATATTATTTATATCCTGGCTGATGATTTGGGTTATGGCGATCTGAGTTGTTACGGTCAACAAAAGTACTCAACACCTAATATCGATAAAATTGCCATCCAGGGAATGCTATTTACACAGCATTATGCAGGTTGTACAGTTTGTGCGCCATCCCGTTCCAGTTTAATGACCGGTCAGCATACAGGTCATACCCCTGTCAGAGGAAATAAATCATGGGAACCCGAAGGAAACTGGCCATTGCCGGCGGAATCATTTACTATTGCCGAAATGCTTAAAACGAAAGGCTATGCAACAGGTGCCTTTGGAAAATGGGGACTGGGTTATATTGATACTGAAGGAGATCCTAACGCCCAGGGATTTGACGTGTTTTATGGCTACAATTGTCAGAGCCTGGCTCATAATTATTACCCGGATCACTTATGGCACAATCACGAAAAGGTTTTACTTACTGAAAATAACAACGGTAAAAGTGGGGCCTACAGCGCCGACCTTATCCATAATGCAGCTATTGAATTTCTCGAATCAAACAGGCGCCAACCATTTTTCCTGTATTATGCGACAACAATACCTCATGCTGAACTATTTGCTAAGGAGGAATATATGCAAATGTTCCGCGGTAAATTCGGGCAGGAAAAATCATTCATGGGAGTGGATGAAGGCCCTGGTTTCAGGCTTGGTCCATATGGTTCCCAGCCTGAAGGACACGCTGCTTTTGCTGCAATGGTAACAGAACTGGATGATTATATTGGTGACCTTCTTTGCAAACTTTCTGAACTTAAGCTTGAGGAAAATACAATTGTAATCTTTACTTCAGATAATGGTCCGCACCTGGAAGGTGGCGCTGATCCCGATTTTTTCAATAGCAATGGAGATCTGAAAGGCTACAAACGGGATATGTATGAAGGTGGAATTAGAATCCCTATGCTGTTGCGGTGGCCGGGAAAGGTCAATGCTGGCTCAAAAACAGACCACATCTCAGCTTTCTGGGATATTATGCCGACTTTTGCTGAAATATCCGGAGCTGAATGTCCTAAAGGAATAGACGGAATATCGTTCCTTCCGGTTTTAAAAGGGTTTAAACAGGAAAATCATGAGTTCCTGTATTGGGAATTTCATGAACAGGGAGGAAAAATTGCTGTCAGGATGGGCAACTGGAAAGCAATTAAAACCGCGATTGACAGGGTTCCTCAGGGGACAACCGAGTTATATGATTTATCCTTGGATTTAGGTGAAACAAACAATGTGGCTTCCGAAAATCCTGATATGGTTATTAAAATGGAAGAAATAATGAAAAGTGCTCATACTTTTTCAGAAACTTTTCCTTTCGCTTATGAATCACGCAATTAAAAAATAACTTATGAATCATCTTCAATCTATCGTTGGTCTGGGTATGACTTCATTAATTACAATTCAGGCTTTTCCTCAGGAACCTCCTGCAAAGACAAAAATTCCCAATATTGTTTTAATATTTATTGATGATATGGGTTACGGTGACGTGGGATGTTTCGGGGCCACAGAATATAACACTCCAAACATCGATAAACTTGCATCTTCCGGAATGCGCTTCACTAATTTCTATGTGGCTCAGGCTGTATGCAGCGCTTCACGCGCCGCTTTAATGACAGGATGTTATTCAAACAGGGTGGGTATTTCCGGAGCATTAATGCCATATGATAGCATTGGGATTAATCCTGATGAGGAATTAATACCCGAATTATTATTAACTCAGGGGTATCAAAATGCTATAATTGGCAAATGGCATCTTGGCCATCATTATCAATTTTTACCTTTGCAAAATGGATTTCATGAATACTATGGGATTCCCTATTCTAACGATATGTGGCCGGTAAACTATGATGGGAAACCTGCAACAAAAGATAATGGTCCGGGTAAATTGGTTTATCCGCCACTTCCGTTAATTAGGGGCAATGAACAGATTAAAGTGTTTGAAACCCTTGAGGACCAGTCACAAATTACAACCTTATACACAGAGTATTCTATTGATTTTATCAAAAGGAATAAGGAAACTCCATTTTTTCTATACCTGGCTCATTCTATGCCTCATATTCCTTTGGCCGTATCAGATAAATTTAAGGGTAAAAGCAAACAGGGTCTTTTTGGGGATGTAATAATGGAAATTGACTGGTCCGTGGGTGAGATAATAAAAGCGATTGAAGACAATGGCCTAAGTAAAAACACACTGGTAATTTTTACCTCAGACAATGGTCCCTGGTTGAATTTCGGCAATCATGCGGGCTCGGCTGGAGGATTGAAAGAAGGGAAAGGCAGCAGTTGGGAGGGAGGGCAAAGAGTACCTTGTATTATGTCATGGCCTGGTGTAATTTCTGCCGGCACAATATGCAGTAATATTGCTGCTACCATAGATATCCTTCCGACACTTTGTTCAATTACCGGTTCTGATTTGCCTGTAAAAAAAATTGATGGAGTTAATATTAAGCCTTTGCTTGAAGGAAATTTTGATTCGAATCCCAGAGATGTGTTTTACTATTACTACAGAAAAAATAGTCTGGAAAATGTCAGGAAAGGAAAATGGAAATTGGTACTTCCACATGAGTACCGCTCATATGAAAATACGATGCCCGGGAATGATGGATGGCCGGGTAAGTATTCGCAGGTCAAAACTGATTTCGCACTTTTCGATCTTGGTCGTGATCCCGGTGAGCGTTACGATGTAAAAGAATTATACCCTGGTGTGGTTGATGAGCTAAAAAAACTGGCCCATGAAATACGCCAGGATCTCGGGGATGAGAATTATTTCATGCCCGGGATTAATTCTCGTAAACCAGGATCAATTAAGAAACTAAACTAATTTGATAATTTTTCCTTATGAAGACTTATGATTCAAACTCACTTTTAGGTCTAGGGCTTTATGCAATAATCGGTATCAGCAGTTGTATACCTCAATCACAGAAACCTGATGATAGTTCATCTATTCAGAAAAAGAGACCAAATATCCTATGGATTTCAGCGGAAGATATTAGCCCTCATCTTGGTTGTTACGGCGATCCTATTGCAAAAACGCCAAATATTGATAATCTAGCCTCCCAGGGAATTATATATACTAATGTTTATACAACCGCCGCGATTTGTGCACCTGTCAGAGCAGGGGTAATAACCGGCATGTACCAGACTTCTATTGGCTGCATGCACATGAGAACAACCTCCTATCGGAGAGGAGTGGACAATCCGCTTGAATTTACTGCTGTACCACCTCATTATGTTAAGGCGTTTACTGAATATATGCGTACTTCAGGTTATTACTGCACCAATAACTCCAAAACAGACTACCAGTTTTCTAAAGACCCGGTTCCGGCTAGTATCTGGGATGAATGCAGCCGGAATGCACATTATAAAAACAGGACAGATAAAAGTCAACCCTTTTTTGCTGTTTTTAACTGGACAGGTACCCATGAAAGTAAAAACTGGGATATTTCTGAGGTGAAAACCGATCCCAGCAAGGTAGTTGTTCCGCCATATTATCCTGATAATGAAATTGTAAGACGAAATATTGCTAAACTATATGATAAAATTGCTGAACTGGATTCAGTTGTTGGAGCCCTGGTCTCGGAACTTGAAAGTGAAGGGGAATTGGATAATACTATCATCTTTTTCTGGGGTGATCATGGTGATGGATTGCCAAGAGCAAAAAGATGGCTTTATGATTCGGGTCTTAAAATTCCCCTGATCATTAAATCTCCCGGGCAAATAAAACCCGGTACAGTGGATGACAGGCTCATCAGTTCAATAGATTTTGGACCTTCAGTTCTTTCGCTTACAGGTATTCCGGTTCCAGTGCATATGCAAGGAATTCCTTTCCTTGGAGATCAGATGGGTGAAACGAGGCAGGCTGTATTTGCTGCCCGTGACAGGGTAGATGAATCATATGATATGATTCGTTCCGTCAGAACAAAAGATTATCTATATATCCGCAATTTCTACCCCAATGAGCCATTCCCCATATGGATACCTTATCTGAAAAGTATGCCCATTTATCAGGAGATGCTTAGATTAGATGCTGAGGAAAAGCTTACGGGTCCGCAGAAAAGTTGGATGGCATACTCCCGTCAACCAGAAGAATTATACGATGTTAATACTGATCCATACCAGCTTGTTAACCTTGCAGGATATCCCAGGTATAAATCAGTGAAAGCCGAATTATCAAAGCTTCAACAGCAATGGACATTGGAAACGGGGGATATGGGACATATGAATGAACCGGAAATGATTGAACAGATGTGGCCGGGAGGAGAACAACCAAAAACTGATGTACCCTACTTCATTGTTAATGCTCCGGAAGATCCCTCTTCAAAAAATTACCGGACCGGAGGTATTTTCTCATCTCCAATGACTCTGGGATTTTATTGTCCAACGCATGGGTCCTCAATTGTATATACATTTGAAGAAAGTGAAAATCCACATTGGTTGCTCTATTCAGGACCCTTACATCTAAAAGAAGGCAGCCATATGATACGGATCAAGGCTGTTCGTTATGGTTTTAAAGAAAGTGAAGAACTGAAAGGAAGATTTGAAATCAATTAAGATGAAAGCGAATCAATTGCTTTTCTCAATACATTAGCGGAATGTGTAAGTGAAACAATTTCTTCACGGGTAAGATGACCTTCTATAATCCTGATTATTCCACTTTCCGATACAAGGCAAGGTAAACTCAGACATACATCTTTTAATCCGTGTTCTCCATTCAGCAAGGTAGAAACAGTAAGCACACTATTCTGACCGCGGAGAATTGCGGCTGTAATTCGAACCAGTGCCAGACCAACTGCATATTGCGTTGAACCCTTGTAATTTATGATATGATATGCTGAATCGCGAACCTGCTGTTCAATGATTAAACGCTGTTCTTTCCAGTTGGAACATTTATTACAGTTCGGACAATACTCTTCGATACTGAAACCGGCAATATTTGTCATCGACCATGCCGCAAACTCACTGTCGCCATGCTCACCAAGAATGTATGCATGAACGTTATGAACATCTACACCACAGTGATTACTGAGAAGATGTTTTAGTCTTGCGCTGTCAAGAACTGTACCTGAACCAATAACTCTTCTTCTGTCCCAACCCGATTCCTTTAATGCAACATAGGTTAAAACATCCACCGGATTGCTGACAATAAGCATTACTCCCGTACTTTTATGACTGGCAATTTCTTTTGCAATTCCACCGACAATTTCCGCGTTCTTTTTAAGTAGCTGTAACCGGGTTTCACCAGGTCGTTGAGAGGAACCCGCAGTGATTACTATAAGGTTTGCATCCGAATAATCTGTAACTGTTCCGGTACGAATCATAACAGTTGGAAAAAATGGTTGGCCATGCACAAGATCCAGTACCTGTCCGCGCATAAGATCCTCATTCTTGTCAAGTAAGACAATTTCGTCTGCAAGGCCGCTTTGTGCTAGCGCGTAACAATAGGTGGCGCCTACTGAACCCGACCCTACAACCACCACCTTTCTCCTTTGCTCTGAGGAATCTTTCATTTTCAATATTTTTTATTCGTTTATTTTAAATAAACCGGTTTTCCATCGCAACAATTCTTATACTTTTTTCCGCTACCACAAGGGCAGGGTGCGTTACGTTCCGGTAGTACAGGTCTTATAACCTGGTTATCTTTGTTTTTAACCCAATTCATCACATTTGCAGGTGCGCGTTTATTGTTCAGCTCTTTTGCCATATATTCCATAAAAGGTTCAACATGGTGAAAAAACATCTTATACCCTGCGCACAAATAGTTCAGACCTGGTTTACCATCAGGAGTTTTTATAAACCGGTGCTTGGGACATTCACCATGACAGGCATATCTGACATCACATTCCAGACAATAGCGTGGTAGCGTATTACGTTTATCAATGCCAAAATCAAACTGTTTCTGCGATTTTACCATATCAATAATGGGTTTCTCTGCAATATTTCCAAGAAAATATTCCGGGTAAACATAATGGTCACATGAAAAAAGGTCCCCGTTGTGTTCCATTACCATTCCATCTCCACATGTTTCCGAGAATACACATAATCCCGGTCTTGCTCCAACATAATTAGCCAGGGTTACATCGAAAATCTGAACATAATACTTTGCTACGTCAGTTCGTACCCATTCATCAAAAATGGTTATAAGAAACTTGCCATAATCCAAAGCATTCACTGACCAATCTGTAACAGTAGCATCGTCACCAAAGGCAGGAGATACAAGGTTTAAACCTCCGGGGTCCGGCTTATTGGCTAATCTTTCAATTATGGGAATGAATTGAATAAACCCGCTACCAATCCGCTTTAAAAATCTGTATGTTTCTGAGGCAAAATGAGCGTTATAATTATTTACAACGCTAAGTGTATTAAACTCAACTTTGTGTTTATGAAGCAATTCAATTCCCTTCATAACTTTTTTAAAACTTGGCTGACCTGAATGATATCTCCGGTAATGGTCATGGCTATGCTCTTCACCATCAATTGAGATACCTATCAGCATTCGGTTGTCTGTAAAAAACTTACACCAGTCATCGTTGAGCAGCGTCCCGTTGGTCTGAAAAGCATTTTCAATGGTTTTCCCGTTGGAATACTTTTTCTGGAGTTCAATCACTTTAGTGAAATAATCAACTCCCAGCAGGGTTGGTTCGCCGCCCTGCCATGTAAATAAAACCACAGGAACCTCCTGGGCATCGATATATTGTTTAATAAAGTTTTCAAGGTGATTTTCACTTAAACGGAAATTATTTGTATCGGGATAAAGGTTTTTCTTCTCAAGATAATAACAATAGAAACAATTTAAGTTACATACCGGTCCAATAGGTTTTGTCATTATGTTGAACGCGGCTGGTCCTGTTTGTTTTATCGCATCGGTAAATAATATATCCATTTTCTAAATATTTTTCTATTGGTTCTGTTGCAAATATATTAATATAAAAATGAACTCTCGGTCATTCTGTTTCAGGATGATCCAATCCATACATAATTTATAATAACTCTTTGTTTATGACAAAATTCGATTATTTCCAGTTTGAATGATAAAGTTTATATCAGATTTTTCAGCTTCTCATTCCCTTGGCATTGCCAGGATCAGCCAGTGAGAAAAGAGTAATATAAAAATCACTTTAAAAAGTAAATCATAAAAGAGTTATTTTATTAATTATGGATCGCTTTTCCGGTGTGATAATAAATCTTTATAGGAATAGTGGGATTATTAACACAAAAAATTTGCAAATTGCGATTGGTTTTTCGTGTGTTTATTGGTTCTGTTAAAAAATAATTTATACAAATTACAGAAGAATAAGTAGGTGATACATAAAGCTTGAAAATGTGTTTTATAATCGATTATTCTTTACTGTCACACATTTTTAAATTATACTTTACAACAAGAATAATAATCAGGTTTCTCAGAGTAACATTTATCTAACAAAATAGTTGTAATGAAGTCACTTTCTATTGTATTGACATTGACTGGTTTAATAATGGTGTTATTTTTTACATCATGCCGTGAAAGGCTATCAAAATCGAACGAAGCTGGGAATGAAAAACAGTTGCAGCCATCATCTTCTTCTGTATCTGTTAAAAAATCGGATGCATTGCGGGAAGAAGGTTTAAGAAGTGCAGCATTATCAGGTGATTTGAATGAGGTTGAAAAACTGCTTTTGCAAAATACAGATTTTCAGGCGATTGATCCTGATGGTCGCACCGCTGTCATGCTCGCTGCATTTAATGGTTTCACAAATATTGTTGACCTGTTACTTAAGAAAGGAGCATCAATTAACCAAACCGATTTCGAAGGGAGAACTGCTTTAATGTATGCAGCTACGGGTCCAAATTTAGCTACAGTTGAATTGCTTTTGAGTAGAAAAGCTGAAATTAACATGGCCGATCATACTGAAAAATTTACCGCTTTAATGTATGCAGCAGCAGAAGGTCAGTTAGAAATAGTTAAAAAATTGTTAGAATCCGGTGCAAATCCTTTCCTAAAGGATAAAGATAATGAGGACGCGGAGAATTTTGCCCGTAAAAATGGACATACCGTGATTTCGGAATTATTGAAATCATATTACAAATAGCGGGGTGAAGAAATTCGTTAATAACCGGAATTTTCACTGACAAAATACTTTCTGCGATTTGTAATAATGAACAAAAAAGGATGATAGTAATTCTGATATTTACATCTAAATTATTTACCTATGCCAACCATATTTTCTTCACAATACTCTTTAGGCACTGTTTCACCTTTTAAAACCATCAGTCCGTTCATGGCAAGCGCATGCATCTCATCCTCTCCGGGGTAAATAATTACAGGAGCAATATAGGTAACCATTTTCTTGATATATTCAACAACCATTGGATTATTTGCAATTCCTCCTGTAAGGATAATCGCATCAACTTCTCCATTCAGGACAGTTGCCATTGCACCAATATCTTTTGCAACCTGGTACGACATGGCATCCTGAATAAGACGTGCGTAATCATCACCATCCAGTGCCATCAGTTCAATCTGGTAAGCGCTGTTAGTCCCGAAATATGCCATTAAACCACCTTCACCGGTAACGATCTTTTTAACTTCTTCCATGGAGGCGCCCTCCGAAAAACATTTTTTTATCAGCTGTCCTGCAGGCAGGGTACCCGATCTTTCCGGGGAGAATGGGCCTTCTCCATCTAAAGCATTATTAACGTCAATTACCCTTCCTTTTCTATGAGCGCCAATAGATATTCCTCCACCCATGTGAGCAATAATAAGATTAAGTTCATCATATTTCGTATTAAGGAGCCTGGCATACGACCGGGCTGTAGCTTTCTGGTTAAGAGCATGAAAAATGCTGATTCTGATAAAATCGGGGTGTCCTGCAAAACGGGCTACGGGTTCCATTTCATCAACAACTACCGGATCGGCAATATAAGCTTTGGCATTGGGAAGACTTTTGGCAATATCATCAGCGATTAATCCCCCGAGGTTACTGGCATGCTCTCCGAGGATACCTTCCCTTAGATCCTCTTTCATTCTTTCATTTATAATGTATACGCCTGATTTTATAGGTCTGATAAGTCCTCCCCGACCTACGACCGCTTCAATCTTATCTAATTCAATTTGAGCATGTTGCAGTTCTTCCAGTATAATGTTTTTCCTGAACTCATACTGATCTGTAATCTTCTTAAATTGAACAAGTTGCTCATGTGGGTGACCGATCGATTTCAGAAAGATCACCTTGGCATTTGAATAAACCGCAATCTTTGTTGAAGTCGATCCCGGATTAATGGCAAGTATTTGCTTAAATGGCATAATTAGAGTTTTTATAGTGATGCAGCCAGGGCTATGGAATACAATTTATTCATTTCACTGTCTGCACGGGATGTGAGTACAATCGGTACAGCTGCACCTGTGATAATTGCTGCTGCCATCCCGTCAGAAAGGAAAATCAGTGATTTATAGAGGATATTTCCACTATTCAGATCGGGAGTAATAAGAATATCAGCATCTCCGGCTACCTCTGAAACGATCCCTTTCAGATCTGATGCCTCTCTGGAAATGGCATTGTCAAGTGCCAATGGTCCGTAAATAATACAATTTTTTATCTGATTTTCTGTATTCATACGGGTAAGTATTGCAGCATCAACACTTGAAGAAATTTTATCATTAACGTTCTCAATAGGAGCAAGAATGGCCACTTTTGGCTTGTTTACCCCCAGTTTACGCATAACTTCAACTGCATTATAAATTATACCGGCCTTTTCCTGAAGAGTCGGATTGATATTCATGGCTGCATCACTGATTCCAAAAAGTTTATGATAATATGAAGTTTGAAAAAGTGCAAAATGACTTAGGGTTTCGTGTTTTCTTAAACCATTTTCTTTGTTCAGAACAGCTTTTAGAAGGGTAGCGGTTGCTACCAAACCCTTCATTAAAATTTCAGCATTTCCTTCTTTTATGAGTGTAACTGCAGTCGTACATGCATTTGTCGGATCGGACTCGTTAATAATCTCGTACTGGTCGTTATTAAGTCCAATAGAGTCTGCTATTGCAATTATTTCCTTCTTATTGCCGATTAGGTAGGGTTCAACGATTTTTAATTCACAGGCCTTTTTTAGTGCCTCCAGAACATGATGGTCGGCTGCTGCAGCAACCGCAATTCTTTGCTTCGGTCTTCCGGCAGCATGATCGATCAGTTCATCGAGGGATTTAAATGCCATAAAAGCCATTATTTTTTAACCGATTCGAGAACGATTCTTTCCGTATCCCTTGCAATAACGAGTTCTTCATTTGTGGGAACAACCATTGCAATTACACTTGATCCGGGTTTACTGATAATTACTTCTTTACCTCTTTTACCCTTATTAGCTTCAGGATCGAATTCTAGACCCATAAATTCCAAATCCTTACAGACTGTTTCGCGGGTTTCCGGACTGTTTTCACCAACTCCGCCGGTAAAAATAATAATATCAACACCTCCCAAAGCAGCAGCATACGCCCCGATGTATTTCCTTATCCTGTAATGGTACATCTCAAGCCCGAGAATTGCTCTTTTGTTTTTTTCTGTTGCCGCAGATTCAATTTCCCTCATATCCGAAGAAATACCCGTAATACCGAGCATTCCGCTGTGTTTATTTACAAGTATATTGGCATTCAGATGGTCGATATTTTCTTTCTGCATGATGTAGAGTAAAACCCCGACATCCAGGTCACCCGTACGGGTACCCATGATAAGACCTTCTACAGGAGTTAATCCCATTGAAGTATCAACTGAAATACCGCCTTTAATCGCTGCTATTGAGGCTCCGTTTCCCAGGTGACAGGTAATCATTTTCAGATCCCTGGCGTCTTTTCCCAGGATATCTGCAGCTCTTGCTGAAACATACCTGTGACTCGAACCGTGAAATCCATATCGGCGAATCCCGTATTTTGAATAAAGTGAATAGGGAATCGCGTACATATAAGCATGAGCCGGCATAGTCTGATGAAATGCTGTGTCGAATGCTCCAACCTGGGGTATATCCGGCAGAAGGTTTTGCATGGCATAAACACCTTTAAGGTTTGGGGGATTGTGAAGAGGAGCCAGGTCGATGCATTCTTCCATTTTCTTAATAACTTCATCAGTAATGTATTCACTATCCTTGAATGCTTCACCTCCGTGAACTACCCGGTGACCAACAGCATCAATTTCATTAAAGTGTTTTATACTCCCGTATTTGTCACTTTTTAGTATTCCCAGTATATACTCTATACCTGCCTGATGGTCAAGAATTTCACCGTCGATCTTAACTTTTATCCCGTCATTTCTTTCATGCTTGACGAATGATCCGTGCAATCCGATTTTTTCAGCCACCCCTTTAGCAAGTACTTCCGTGGTGGACATGTCAAATAACTGATATTTTATAGATGAGCTTCCACAGTTTAATACTATGATCTTCATTTTACTTTTTTGTTTGCGTGAATGATTTATTTAAACTCTGTTGCAGTGATGGCCTGGCTTATGATCTTCCCATGCTCATATTTATAAAACCCTTTACCGGTCTTCAAACCATGATATCCAGCTCTGACAAGCCTTTTTATAATCGGACTGGCTTTGAATTTCTGCAAGCCATATTCTGCATAAAGATTGTCCATCCATTTTAATAAATTATCAAGACCTATGCGGTCGGCCATTTCAAACGGACCGAATAATAACCCATAACCCATTTTCATTGTAGTATCGATGCACTGAACGCTGGCAACACCTTCCATTAGAGTTTCACACGCTTCGTTTATAAGGGTTACAATTAATCTGCTACTTATGTGTCCGGGTGATTCGTTAATTACTATTGCCTGTTTTTCAATCATTTTTGCAAATTTCAGGACAAAGTCGAAGGTAGTATCGTTGGTTTCGATCCCTCTGATAACTTCTACAATTTTTATGGAAGAGGAGGGTGAGATAAAATGCAGACCGGCAGTTCTTTCGGGATGTCTGAGTTCACCTGCAATTTCCGAAATCATCAGTGTCGAATTATTAGAGGTAATAACCACATCATCAGCGACTATCTCTTCAACACGCCGGAATACTTCCCTTCGCATATTGATATTTGTACCGGGTTTCTGAGAGTTTATTGACTCAATAACCAGGTCAGCATCTTTTATATCCTTATAATCAACAGATCCTTTGATATGACTAAGGATTACACGCTTTTCACCAACTGTTAGTCCCCATTGATTAATCACTTCGTCAAGTTGTGCATCAATTTGTTCAAAAACTTCTTTAATTTTGGCATCGTTGATTTCGATAAAGACAACATCCATTCCATGTTGTGCCACGTTACGGGTTATTTCCTGTCCCATGCTCCCGCAACCTATTACGGCTACTTTCTGGATACTCCCTTTTTTCTGAATTCTCCTGCTAAGTGCAAAATCGTCTAATGTCTCGGGCATTTTTTATTTTTTTGGGTTTATTTTAAATAGGATTGTCTGATGATTAGTACTATTTGCAACGCAACTACTTCATATCGGCAGCCTGATTGGCAGTAATTGCAACAAGGTTCACTATGTCGCTCACGGAACATCCTCTGGATAAATCATTTATAGGAGCAGCCATTCCCTGGAGAACAGGACCTATGGCTTCAGCATGAGCAAGCCGCTGAACAAGTTTGTAACAAATATTTCCTGACTCAAGATTGGGGAATACCAATACATTGGCCTTTCCCGCTATTTCACTGCCGGGAGCCTTACTTTTCCCGATAGCTTCAATAATCGCTGCATCGGCCTGTAATTCTCCATCAATCAATAAAGAAGGGTCCATTTCTCTGGCTATTCGTGTTGCATTGACAACTTTATCAACCAGAGCGTGTTTTGCGCTTCCTTTAGTCGAGAAACTCAACATGGCAATTCTGGGCTCAAAACCGGCAATAGCCCGGGTAGTCTTTCCTGTTGCCACAGCGATCTCAGCTAGTTCTCTGTCGGTTGGATCGGGATGAACTGCACAATCGGCAAATACCATCAATCCATCATTACCGAATTCCTTATCTTTTAAAATCATGATAAAAGCTCCTGAAACAACTGAAATACCAGGCATTGTTTTAACATATTGAAATGCGGGTTTGAGAACATCTCCTGTGGCATTTATGGCGCCGGCAACCTCTCCGTCCGCATCACCGGCTTTAATCATCAGAGTGCCAAGGTATAAGGGATCTTCTATTAACCTGGACGCCTCTTCTCTGGTTAATCCTTTACTTTTTCTGAGCTCTACCATTAGATTGATGTACTTATCTTTATTTTCATGGGAGAGAGGATTAACAATAATTGCTTTGGATAAATACTTTAAACCGTAATCTTTTGCCTTTTTTGCAATAGTTTCGGGATTTCCAATCAGGATTATTCTGGCAATTTCCTCATTGAGAATAGTATCGGCGGCTTTCATTGTTCTTTCCTCTTCGCCTTCGGGTAAAACAATCCTCATTTGGTGCTGTTTTGCCTTTTCTTTAATATGTTGCAATAAATTCATTGAATATCAATTAATTAAGATGTTATCAGTTTGTTTTCAAATTTAGTTAAAAAAAACTATTTTCAGAGAATGGAGTATATAATTTATATCAGACTTTGAAGGTGTTATAAAACAACTGGAATAAAATGAGCAAAAATTTGTTATAGGTGTTATAGAAAAGGTTTTAAATTGTGAATTATGAATGCAAAATATAGTACCTAACAACCTAATAATTATCCGACATGAGTTATAACGAAATTTTCCGAAAACTATGGAATGATTATATTCATCAGAATCCATCAGCAGGTAAAATCTATAATCTTTTTACCGATGCAGGCGAAGTAGTTCAAAATGATCATATTGCATTTCGAACTTTCAATGATCCACGTTTGAATATTGATGTTCTGGCCCGCATATTTAAAAAAAACAATTATGTGGAAAAAGGTGAATATATATTTGAAGAAAAGCACTTATTTGCCAGACATTATGAACATATTTCTGAAATTGATGCTCCAAGGGTATTTATTTCACAGTTAATCCTGGAAGATTTTTCCCCATACTTACAGCGCATTATTAAGGAAACAATCAATTCTGTGCCTTTCGATGTATTTGATTCAGAAGAGTTGATTTTTGCAGGCAGTCTGTTCCCGACTCCATCATTTGAAGTTTATAATAAGCTCCGCGAAGAGTCGGAATACGCAGCATGGCTGTATGTCTTCGGCTTCAGGGCTAACCATTTTACCGTTAGCATAAATGCTTTAAAGATATATAACACGATCGAAAAGGTAAATAAACTTGTTAAATCCGGGGGCTTTATCCTAAACAATGCCGGGGGAGAAATTAAAGGCACAAAAGAGGAACTGTTAAGACAATCGAGTACCATGGGCGACAAGGTAAAAATTAGTTTTTTGGAAGGTGAATATGAAGTTCCTGCCTGTTATTATGAATTCGCACAGCGATACAAGGATAAAGACGGAAGACTCTATTCCGGATTTATTGCCAAATCAGCCGATAAGATATTTGAAAGTACAAATTTCTATAAAAAGTAAAGGAGTTCGTAAAGTTGTAAAGTTTGTAAAATCAGTAAAATGTTAATATACAGGCATTTTTGAAAATTTCAGTTGGATTTAACTTTAGGCACTTTTAGCTTTATAAACTATTTAGATTACCTTTGCGAATTCTTTTTGGAACCGAATTATTGAAGAGATGTACGAAATAAGAAACATTGCGATTATTGCCCATGTTGACCATGGAAAGACTACACTGGTAGATAGAATCCTGCATCAGGTAAACCTTTTCCGCGACAACCAGGAGGTTCAGGATCTCATTCTTGATTCAAACGATTTGGAGAGGGAGAGAGGAATTACCATTCTTTCAAAAAACGTTTCAGTACGTTATAAAGATACCAAAATCAATATCATTGATACGCCGGGTCACTCTGATTTCGGGGGAGAGGTGGAACGGGTTCTTAACATGGCCGATGGTGTTCTTCTGCTGGTAGATGCTTTTGAGGGTCCAATGCCGCAAACCCGGTTTGTTCTTCAGAAAGCGCTGGAACTGAATCTTAAACCCATTGTGGTTATCAATAAAGTCGATAAACCAAATTGTAATCCCGAAGATGTACAGGAAATGGTTTTCGATCTAATGTTTAGTCTTGATGCAACCGAAGAACAGCTTAACTTTCCTACAGTTTACGGGTCATCAAAAGAAGGATGGATGTCTGAGGACTTTAGAAAACCAGCCACCGATATCAGTTATTTACTTGATTCTATTATATCCTATATACAACCACCGAAAAAGCAGCCGGGAAACCTGCAGATTCAGATAAGCTCGCTTGATTATTCCACCTATCTGGGCAGGATCGCCGTGGGAAGAATAACACGTGGAACCATCAAGGCCGGAATGACGGTAGCCGTTATGAAAAGTGATGGCAGAATTCAGAAATCGGTGGTTAAGGAGCTATATCGCTTCGAAGGTCTGGGAAAAGAAAAAGTGAAAACCGAAATCGAATCGGGAGAAATTGTTGCAGTTTTTGGCCTGGAGAATTTCGAAATCGGAGATACTATTGCTGATTTCGAAAATCCCGAAGGATTAAAAAGGATAAATGTGGATGAGCCTACCATGAGTATGCTCTTCACGATAAATAACTCACCATTTTATGGAAAAGAAGGTATTTATCTTACTTCCAGGCATATACGTGACAGACTTTATAAGGAAATAGAAAAAAACCTGGCACTGCGGATCGAGGAAACAGATTCCCCGGAACGACTTTTAGTTTATGGACGTGGTATATTGCATTTATCCATCCTTGTGGAGATTATGCGAAGGGAGGGCTATGAATTCCAACTGGGTCAGCCACAGGTAATTATTAAAGAAATAAACGGAATAAAAAACGAACCTATAGAAACTCTGACTATACAGGTAAAGGAAGAGTTCTCAGGAAAGGTAATTGAAGTTGTTAGTCGCAGAAAAGGTGAAATCCTAAATATTGATACCAAAAACGACCGTATTATCCTGAATTTTGATATTCCTGCAAGGGGCATCATCGGTTTAACGAATCCTATTCTTACCGCTACCGAAGGTGAAGCTGTAATAGCTCACCGCTTCAAAGCATATGAGCCATGGAAAGGTGAAATCCAAAACCGTAGAAGTGGCGTTCTGATAGCCATGGAAACCGGAACTGCCATTGCTTATTCTCTTGATAAACTGCAGGATAGAGGTAAGTTTTTTATTTTTCCGGGGGAGGAAATTTACGCCGGTCAGGTAATTGGTGAATACACACGCCAGGAAGATCTTGTGATAAATGTAACTAAAACTAAGAAACTGACCAATATCAGGGCTTCCGGAACGGATGACAAAGCTAATCTAACCCCACCGGTTCGATTCTCACTCGAAGAAGCCATGGAATATATTCGCGGTGATGAATACCTCGAAGTAACACCTAAATCCATCCGTATGAGAAAAATTCTTCTGGATGAAAATGATCGGAAACGGATGAAGAAAAGTGAATAATAAATTAAAAATAAGTTAATTCGAAAATCATAATCTTTGTTAATATCTAAAGGTTTTATACAGATTAAATATCTGTATTTCTAAATATTTAACTAAAGATCCATCACACTTCCGTCTTCCGACTTCCGACTTCCGATAACTTTTAATATCTTTAAGCCACTGTTACCACAAAGAATGCTTAATTGACCCGTTCAATGGATTTACCTGAAATACAACATAGTATACAAAATGATCTGATCAGTTTAAGATCCCGTATTGAAGGCGATCTTATGACCGACAAAACAAATCTTCTTATTTATTCCACGGATGCTTCAGCATACAGGGAAATTCCCCTGGCAGTAGCTTTACCTAAAACGAACGCAGATATCCTGCAACTGATTCGTTTTGCAAATCATCACGGTCTTACAATAATACCCAGGGGAGCAGGGACTTCGCTTGCCGGACAGGTCGTGGGAAACGGAATCGTGGTGGATATTTCCCGTTATATGAACCGGATTCTTGAGATCAACCAGCAGGAAAGATGGGTTAGGGTCCAGCCCGGATTAGTTCTGGATGAGTTAAACATCGCTCTTAAATCGTTTGGACTCTTTTTTGCTCCTGAAACATCAACTTCGAACCGTTGTATGATCGGGGGTATGATTGGAAATAACAGCAGTGGCTTACATTCTCTGATATATGGCACTACCCGGGAGCACACCCTTGAAATACATGGTTTTCTGAGTGACGGGTCAGAAGCTACTTTTAAAAATCTGGATCCTGAAGAATTTGAGTCAAAATGCAGGCTTGAGAATCTCGAAGGGAATATTTACCGGCACATTAATGAAC
>CAYGFI010000076.1:0-2978 GCA_964349045.1 uncultured Chitinophaga sp. | reverse complement strand
GATCAGAGACGACTTGAAAAAATCGATAAGGAATACCCCGACAAGTCAATTGTGAGAAGGAATACCGGATACGCGTTGGACGAATTATCTGACAACCGGATTTTCAGAAAGAAATCTCCAAAATCATTCAATTTCTGCAAACTGTTGGCGGGTTCTGAGGGAACCCTTGTATTTACAACAGAAGCAAAACTGAATCTTTTGTCATTACCTCCGGCTCAGAAAGCGCTGGTATGTGTTCATTTTTATTCAGTAATGGAAGCTATCCGGGGAAACCTTATTGCCCTGAAGTACATGCCCGGAGCAGTTGAGCTGATGGACGATAAAATTCTTAAGCTTACCCGTGAGAATATTGAGCAAAGAAAAAATCGCTTTTTTGTAAAAGGAGATCCGGGTGCAATACTGATGATCGAATTCTGCAGGGAGTCAATGGAAGAGATTCATTCCCTGGCTGAAAAAATGGAAGACGAAATGAGGGAGTCGGGTCTGGGATATCATTTTCCGGTTGTTACCGGAAACGATATTAAAAAAGTATGGGATCTGCGTAAGGCCGGACTCGGTGTTCTTTCCAATATGCAGGGTGATGCAAAACCCGTTTCTGTTATCGAAGATACTTCAGTAAATCCAAATGTCCTTGAAGCATACATCTCTGATTTTAATGAGGTACTGGCAAAATATAAACTTGAATGTGTTTATCATGCTCACATTTCCGTGGGAGAGCTGCATCTCAGGCCCATTTTGAATTTAAAGGATCCGAAAGATGTAGAAATGTTCCGGATCATCGCCGGAGAGTCAGCTAAACTGGTAAAGAAATACAGGGGATCACTTAGCGGGGAGCATGGCGATGGCAGGCTTAGAGGAGAATTTATCCCGGTTATGGTCGGACCAGAAATCTATTCATGGTTCAGGCAGATTAAGAAAACGTGGGACCCGAATAATGTTTTTAATGCTTCTAAGATTGTTGATACCCCTCCAATGAATTCGGGTTTAAGGTTTGAACCCGGAGTGCCGGTCAGGGAAATTGAAACAATTTTTGATTTCAGCAATGACGGGGGTTTCATGCGATCGGTTGAAAAATGTAATGGTTCGGCTGATTGTCGTAAAACCGAAATAATCGGAGGCACAATGTGTCCGAGTTTTATGGCCTCCCGCGATGAAAAAACCACCACCCGCGCCAGGGCTAATATATTGCGGGAGATGATCACTAACTCCAAAAAAGCCAATCCCTTTGATCATAAAGAGATTTATGATGTTCTCGATCTTTGTTTATCATGCAAAGCCTGCAAATCAGAGTGCCCATCGAATGTAGACATGGCAAAACTTAAAGCTGAATTTTTGCAACATTATTACGATTCCAACGGAATACCTCTAAGGACCAGATTAGTTGCATATATTTCAAGTATCAACAAGATTGGTATGCTTGCACCGGGATTGTTTAATTATTTCTCTACCCAAAAAACCACCTCAGATATTCTCAAAAAAGTTCTGAAATTTGCGCCACAGCGCAGCATACCCAAATTAGCAAAGCAAACATTTCTTTCCTGGTTAATTAATGAACTAAAGGCCCTGAATCTGAGCTTACAAAGCTCTGTATCAGTTGTTTATTTGTTTATAGACGAATTTACTAATTACAATGATGTTGAAATTGGGATTAAAGCAGTTAAGTTGCTTAACAGATTGAATTACAGGGTGGAAGTTCTATCAACAACAGAAAGCGGTAGGACCTTTATTACCAAGGGATTACTGCGCTCCGCGAGGAAAATTGCTACAAAAAATGTAATGGTATACAAAGATCTGGTTACTTCTGAGAAACCACTGATTGGCATTGAACCGTCGGCTATCCTAAGTTTTCGTGATGAATACCCTGAATTACTCAGAGATGATCTTAAGAAAGCGGCCAGCGAACTTGCCGGAAATGTTTTTATGATAGATGAGTTTATTTCGAGGGAAATGGAAGCCGGAAGGATCAGCAAAGAAAGTTTTACAAAAGAAGAGCTTATTATTAAAGTACATGGACACTGTCAGCAAAAAGCTATTGCCTCAACCACTCCAACAATAAAGATGCTATCCTTTCCGGAGAATTATACAGTTGAAGAAATCAAATCCGGATGCTGTGGGATGGCCGGATCGTTTGGCTATGAAAAGGAACATTATGAACTTTCCATGAAAGTGGGGGAACTGGTATTGTTTCAGGAAATTCGAAAAGCAGGGAAAGAAGTAATCATTGCTGCACCCGGAACGAGTTGCCGTCAGCAGATAAAAGACGGAACAGGGACAAAGGCTTTTCACCCGATCGAAATTCTTTTCGATGCCCTGGTTTAATCCAAAATCAATAGTTGCTTAAAAACTATTATTCCCGGCATAAACCCGGTTATTTTCCGGATATCTAATTCTAAAGGGCTTTACAACAGGGTAAGAAACCTTGTAATAATCTGAATTTCAGCAAATTCAATCTATTTTTGTGAATCCGGTTTGTTCTGCAATCCAAAACAGAATCGGTATCAGTTTTGCAAATTAAAAAGGTTTTCGATCCATAAATTTATCGGTCAATACAATATTAAAACACAGGAATACAACAAGTTATATTATATAAAACTTATCCATTCTGCTTTTTCAGGTTCGAATAGAGGCTCTCTTTTACTGATATCAATAATTCAGCCCATCATAATTCTTTTATCACATTTTTACAAAAGGGCAGATGGTAGCACTCATGAAAGAAACCGGCGATTGATCATCAGAATATTTATTATCAATTCTACTCACCGTACAAATTTATAGGAATAAAGTTTACATTTTACACAAGTATTATAATAAAATACACAAAATAATACACGATTCACAAATGTAAACAAACAACATCACACTAAAATAGCAAATCAAACCATCATAATAAATAAAAATGCAGTTAGTAACGTTACATTTGTAAACTTACCGATTACTACTTATTATTGTATATTTAAAATATTATAAACCAATTATAT
>CAYGFI010000075.1:0-22172 GCA_964349045.1 uncultured Chitinophaga sp. | reverse complement strand
TTGTTTTTCAGGATAATAACGTTTTCTTTGCAATTTGTGCCCATTGTGAATTCTTCGTGTCCATTGTGGTTAAAATATTTAAATTCAACTGATTAAAATTTTTTGTCACCAGGTGAATAGCAACTCCGATTAACTTCCGTTCCGTACGGTACGGAAAACATATTAAATACAATAATCTATGAGCCTGTGAATTTTTTTCTGTCTCTGCACAAATCTAGTTAATAATCTCCGAACGGATCTCACTAACACTGGCATTGATCTCTTTCAGGACATCCGGAGAAAGGTTTATTTCATAATCAGAAACTGAAATAAACTTGTTTATGGTATCCAATTGAAAGTTCTCCTTGTCATAATAAATATCAATCTTATCAAATGATTTTTTCAATCCCTTCAGCAATAATATATACTTTGTGATTGTAATATCCTCCTGATAATTGCTTAATAATGAAATCAAACTGTTTATGGAGTATTTCTGACCGGCAATTCTTTCAGAGATTTCCACATCCCCGGGATTATTTTCTGCAATTTTGCAGGCCAGGTAAAGCGCTTCAATCCATCCGCCGGTGATGATCAAGGCAGCATATGCATCCTTTTCGTTTTCCCTGAGGTATTGATCGGCATATTCATAAACATCACTTGCAAACTTTGCCAGAGAGTCCTTATTGCTATAGTATTTTTCCAGACCCTGGATCAGATCATAGAAGTAATTAGATGGAATACCTAACTTTTCATAAAGGATCTGTATGGTTGAAAAATATTTCGCTGTTGTTGCCTTTTGATTAAAAATCCGGCAATAGCTTAAATCTACACCATAAAGCCCGATGTTCAGGGCAATTTTTGAATCTTCATCATAACGGGAGAAATTATCAGCCGAATTAAGCATGCCTGGTGTATAGTTAGCGCCTAACTTCTCAAACAACCTTGACATTTCCGTAGGAAGGTACATGTTATAAAAAATCAACCGCACTTTTCCCGTATTCGAAGCCGGTTCATCATCTAAAATCTCAGTATCAATCGATTCCACATTATTCCTCACTTTGCAACCGGGAAGAATAAATAGAAATAAAAGAAGTAAAATTACTATTCTGGAGCTTATCCTCATCTTGAAAAATTCTATAATATATTCAAGGTTTAATAATTTCTATTCAAAGCAAGTAAAAAAAGTAATACGATCAAAAAAGAATCCTCATATAATAATTTTATAAAATTTTCCTGATTTTCATCGTTTCGACAATTATTGCTGCTATCTCTTCGGAATCAACCGTCATACAGTTAAAGCTCATATCAAACCGTGTATAATCGTTTCCTTTCCCCTGAAAATAATTCCTGAATTCTTCTCTTTTTTTATCAATCTCAGTACAATACTTTTTAGCCTGTTCAATTGTAATATTGTGCTTTTCACTGGTTCGCAGGGCTCTCCATTCGAGGGGCGCTTCAAGCTTTATATGCAATGATTTTGGGATGTCCCGGGTAATGGCAATTCCTCCGCGTCCGACAATTATCGCATTTCCTTCATCAGCAAAATTACGGATTACCTTGGCAACAGTGTCCCGGATTTTCCTGTCTGATTTATAAAACTTTTTCGAGTGTGAAAGCAATAGATCTTCCAGTATACCATGCGTTTTATATTCGAAAACATACTGAATCTCAGCAAGTTCAACTCCAAGGCTTTTTGCCGATTCTTCTAAAATCTCCTTACTTATCCATCTCCATGGTGCTTTCTTCGAAAATTTGTAATCCAGGTTATTTAATTTATCAGTGAGGGAAGTTGCTAATACTTTTGAGGGACATCCAAGTTCTCTGGCGATGGTAACAACCGGACCCGGAAAAGCCTGACGCGATTGCGTCTCCTGATATCTGTCTTTAAGATAATTTGAAAGATCGATCTTCATGGCTAAATGGATTTATGATAAATTTACGGCTTTTAATAAACCGAGTCAAGAAGGCTATGTTGTTTAACCTATAAACTTTGATAAATAATTATTTTTGAGGTGGAATACCCGCGATAAATGAAATAATTGTCCTTTCACCCAGATCTTTCGAAATGATGCGTTTGATATCATTCAGGTTCATCACTTGCTTTTGTATGTCGGTTATTTTCTCTGGCTCCATTTCAGAATTTGTATTTTTAATCCTGGAATAAAGCTCACTGAGAGCAATCATGATAATCTTATTCTTATAGGCAAGTACCGTTTTGGGAACTTCCGTACCCAGATTTTCACCCGGAAGTTCAATATAGGTATCTTTCCTTTTCCAGACTTTGCTGATCTCATAACGTGAAGTGAAAATCTCTACCGCAAGTTCAGAGATTTTTTTATCTTCACTATAGGTAAAAGCTTTTTCTTCAACTTTCACCCCGTTCTCAATTTTCCGGCTGATTTCTTCAAAAACCTTTTTGTAAATCAGATTTTTAAATTCCAGATTGTCATTTTTAATTTCTCTTATTATATACTCTGCTACGCTTATCTCTGCATTATCCTCAGCGGGTAGTCGTAGTTTCTCATTGGCGAATTTCAGCAGAAAATAAATAATATCTCTCTCTTCGTGTTCTGAATAAATCTCATCAACAAATGATGGAACAAGAGGCTGAGCCGGAGCGTCTATTGCAGCTCTTTCCGGTGTCTTTGAACTCCATTTTGCCTCATCTGTCCGCCGCCTTATTTTGTTAAGTTCTGAAAGCAGGATGTTTTCATCTACTTCCAGAACTTTACTGCATTCACGTATGTAAACAGCCCGTGTGATAGCCAGGGGGATGACCGAAATTGATTTTACTATATCGGTGATCAGTCCGGCTTTTTTAACAGGATCATTAACTGTGTCTTTTAATAAAATCTGGGATTTAAATGAAATAAAATCCTTCTCATTCTCTTTAATAAATTCCCTGAGCTCACCCGCGCTTTGCTTTTTCGAAAACGAGTCGGGATCTTCACCATCGGGTAACATTAAAACCCTGACATTCAAACCTTCTTCCAGTACCAGGTCTATTCCTCTGAATGAAGCCTTAATGCCTGCTGCATCCCCGTCATAAATAATAGTAATGTTCTGCGTGAACCGCTTGATAAGTCTTATCTGTTCAACTGTCAATGCGGTACCTGAAGAGGCAACCACATTTTCTATCCCTGCCTGATGCATGGAAATTACATCGGTATATCCCTCTACCAGATAACATTTCTCGCTGTTTACAATGGCTTTTTTTGCAAAAAAAAGTCCGTAAACGACTTTACTTTTATGATAAATTTCAGATTCCGGACTATTCAGATATTTTGCAGTATCCTTATCCGTTCGCAAGGTTCGACCCCCGAAACCGATTACACTCCCCGAAATCCCGTGAATAGGAAACATTACCCTCCCGGCAAAACGATCGAAATGAGGACCACTCTTTTCAATACTCAGGCCTGTTTTCAAAAGGAAATCTACTTTAAATCCTTTTTTCTTTGCTTCCTGTGTAAATGAATCTCTTTCAATAAAACTATATCCTAATTGAAATTTATCAATAGAATCCTCCCGGATCCCTCTTTCCATAAGGTACTTAAGACCAATAGCCTTACCTTCGGCCGATTCGAGAAGATTATGACTGAAATATTTCTGCGCAAATGTACTCACTACCAGAAGACTCTCTCTTTCGTTTTCCTGCTGTACCTCTTCTTCCGTTTTCTCCTTTTCAATCAGCTGTATATTGTACTTTCTGGCCAGGTACCTTAAAGCATCCGGATAAGAGAGTTTTTCAATCTCCATCAGAAATCCAACAACATTCCCTCCTTTGCCCGAACTGAAATCCTTATAAATACCTTTCGTGGGAGATACCATAAATGAAGGCGTCTTTTCATTGCTGAACGGACTTAATCCTTTGTAATTTGTGCCTGCCTTCTTTAATTGAACAAACTCAGAGATCACTTCAACAATATCTGCCGTCTCAAAAATTTTTTCAATGGTCGCCTGATCAATCATTTATCCGTATTAATTGTTTGATTTATTGATAAATAGAATTTCTTACCTTTGCATCCTAAGTTAGGTATTTCACGCAATAATAAAAAACCATATTTTTGCTTAACTCTAAAAGGGTTTAAAATCCTAACGGAATTAAGCAAAAAATAAAATGAAGAGACTAGTTGTTTTAACAGGTGCCGGGATCAGTGCAGAAAGCGGGCTTAAAACTTTCCGGGATATGGGGGGGTTATGGGAAGAATATGATGTAACCCAGGTTGCAAGCCCGGAAGGCTGGAAACAAGATATGAACCTTGTTTTGCGTTTTTACAACGAACGTCGCAGACAACTCCTTACTGCTGAGCCGAATAACGGACACAATTTACTTGTTGATCTGGAGAAGTATTTTGATGTGCATATCATCACACAGAATGTTGACGATCTGCACGAAAGAGCCGGAAGTAAAAAAGTGCTTCATTTACATGGCGAACTGAAAAAAGCACAAAGTACCGGTGATCCTGAACTGGTTTATGAAATCAATGGTACTGAACTTAATGCTGGTGATAAGTGCGAGAAAGGTTTCCAGCTCCGCCCTTATATCGTGTGGTTTGGCGAAGAGGTACCTGCTATTACAGAAGCTGAAAAAATTTGTAATTCTGCTGATATTTTCCTGGTCATAGGAACTTCTCTCAATGTTTACCCTGCTGCAGGTCTCATCCATTCAGTCCCTCCATTTGCACCTGTTTTTTTAATCGACCCCAACCCTGTACTTGATAAGGGTCGGAAAAACTATACCTTTATCCGGGAACCTGCAGGCGCCGGAATGCAAAAACTAAAGAAAATCTTACTGGAAGAATACCTATAATAATGATTAAATATTTCATGCTATTTATCCTGATTACTTTTGCAATCCCCTCATTTTCACAGCAATTCGAAGGTGGTTTTTTCGGGGGATTCAGTGCAAGCCAGGTCGACGGGGACACCTTTTCAGGATACAACAAGGTCGGAATTACCGCCGGAGCCTATACCACCAGAAAGATTAACAGGAATCTGAACTGGAAAACCGAAATCCGCTATATCCAGAAAGGGGCTTATAAGAAAAGCACCGAAATTGATCGTACCATGTTCAAGACAAGCCTTCATTACGCTGAAATACCATTATTACTGCATTATTTCTATAGCAAACAAGTTTTCCTCGAAGGAGGTCTTGTTCCTGAAATCCTTCTGGCGTCAAAGGAAGAAAATCAGGACGGGATTATTTCTGATGAATATAGTAAACCTTTTCACCGGTTTACTCTTGAAGCAACTGCAGGGGTGGGATATTTTCTAACCGATCACATCGCTGCCGGCGCCCGTTACAACTATTCGGTTTTACCGGCACGCGACCATGCTTCCGGACAAACTCTCAGGCTTAATTGGGGTCAGCGTAATAATGTTATTAGTTTTTCGCTTTACTATCATTTTCGCTAAAACGGGAATCCAGATGCTAAGCCACAGCAAGAGTGAGAATGCTTACCTTCGTGCCTTGAATTTCCAGGACCGCAATTGCGCAGGCCTCTAAAGTTGAGCCCGTTGTTACCACATCATCCGCAAGAATAATATGCTTCCCTTCCAGATCAGCAGTTGAACGTACAATAAATTTTTTTTCCATATTTCTGAACCGCTCGAAACGAGACTTTCGGGTTTGAGTTTCTGTCGATTCGGAACGTAAAAGTGCGCTTGTATTTACCGGAAGATTAAGAGACAGCGATAATCCCTTTGCAATCATCTCACTCTGGTTGTATCCCCTGATTTTTATTTTTTCAGGATGCAGTGGGACCGGTATAATCATATCTGCCATAGTAAAAACACTTTTCCGGAGTTCTGCGCCAAAAATTTTACCCAACTCAATACCGATATCTCTCCTGCCTTTGTATTTTAACTTGTGGATCAATGACTGGTAAGAACTCCCTTTGTTAAAATAAAAGAATGATCCGGCATATTCGATCTTTACTCTGCCCCAGAAAAGCTGGGAAACAGGATTTTCAAAATCCTTATGAAACTCCGTCCTTGGAATATGAAACAAACATTGTGTGCAAAGTACCTTTTCCTGCTTATTTAGTATCTGTCCGCATGCCACGCACAAATCCGGGAAAAAGAATTGCAGAAAATCATCTGTTAATTGCATTTTTTACCCTTAATGTTTTCAGGGGATAAAAATCAGCGTTTTAAATTGAGTTTTTTACCTGAAACATTCACCCATTATCCCCACTCCCCTCTCACCACCTGCTGAACGGTATCTCAGTATGAATAAAAAACCCCGGCTGGCCCTCACGGTTTACCGAAATCTCAAAACGTATTACCTGGTCATAGTAACTTACCATATCCAGACCCAACCCTAAGGTATATAATAGGCGGTTCACATAATCGTTTCCGTCTGTTGCGTAATATTTACCCTGGACAAAAGCCAAATCCAAAAATAAATTTGCATACATCGAAAAATGAACCGGATTAAATTGCGACCAGGGAATCATTCCCAGTTTATAACTTCTTTCCTGCATTACGCAATATTTCAGATTGTTAACCAAAAGCACGTAGCTGTTCCCATCCATAACGAAAAGTTCATATCCCCTGAGATAAGGCCCATAACCTAATCCACCGCGATAAACTTTTGGCTCGTAAACATCTTTCGAAAGTTGCATTCGAATTGCATCGTTGTAAAATAACCTCTTTATAAGAGATCCATGGTGAGTAGCAGTAAGCAGTACAGAAGATTTGGAAAAATCATTAAAATCAGGTAAAAAAGATTCTCTGCGCCTGATTCCAATGTGATAATAATTCCCTTTTAAAGGATATGACTTTGAATCGCGAAAATCATATTCATATGAGTATTCTCCAAAAATCCATGAGATATTCTGCCCATAAGAAAATCCCGTGAAATATTCATGCGTTCCCGGATCCCTGTATTTCAGCCCAAGCCAGGCCAGGGTTAAAAAATGCCGGGAATATAAGGAACTGCGGTATGTATAGATAAAGTAGGGATTTATAACTTCTGCAAGGTAACGGTTATCATTTCGAACATAAACCGGTTTATTATTAACTGAAAAAACATTTACTTCATGTTGCCTCGTTTGGTTCAATGCAATACTGATCCCGTGTTGCTGATTTCTTCCAAAATTGGGTTTATCATATAAAACCTCAAATTGTTCTTTATATCCAAACCTCAGTTTAAGTTTGAGCTGCTCCCTCCTTCCCCTGAAATTATACCAGATTATCTGTCCACCATAGTTAATCCGGTTCCAATCCGGATCGTGAATAAAGGCTCCCAGATTTCTTTCAGCATGTTCAAAAATGGGAGCGGGCCAGATATACCACCTTTCAATTACAGATATTAAAACTATTATTTCAGATTCTTCTGTGTTTATATGACTTATATTGACAAAATTAAAAAGTGATGTATTAAGCAGATTTTCACAGCTTCTGCTAAATAATTCATCAATTTTATTCTGTGAAATACTCTCTCCGATTTTAAAAGTAAGTTCTTTTTTAATTATTTCCGGTTTGGTTACCCGGTTACCTGAAATGGAAATGTCTGCCACAATATATAAACTGTCGTCAGGCACAGTACCAAACAATAATTCTGCATACTGAAGAAAAAAAATGAAAATAAAATATTTTGGGATATGCACTAATCTCTGTGTTTTAACAAGGGAACAAAATACAAAAAGATAAGCTATATCTCAACAATTACTCTGTTGTACCAATGAGATTCCTCGCTTCGCCCTGAATGACCAGCTAATTCGGGTTATGGGAGATGGTAACATAAACGACTGTCATTCTGACGAAGGAAGAATCTCTAAATAGAATTTCTATATTTCCCGGACACCAATGATTTGATATACTTATACTAAATCCTTAAAGTCTGACTTAGATGATCGGAACTGCTTGGTTTTACGTTTAACATAAACCTGTCCGGCATACATAATATAATACATCACGGGGATAAAAATCAAGGTTAAGAAAGTGGCAAAGGCCAGACCAAAAATAATTGTCCAGGATAAGGGTCCGAAAAACATGACATTATCCCCGCCAAAATGAATGTGAGGTTCAAAACTCCTTAACAACCCAACAAAATCTATATTAAACCCAATCGCAAGTGGCAGAAGTCCCAGAATTGCGGCAGTGGCCGTTAGCATCACCGGAGTTATTCGGGTTTTCCCGGCTTCGATAATAGCTTCTCTGGTCTTCATACCTTTTTCAATAAGCTTATCGGTAAACTCTACAAGCAAAATTCCATTCCGGACTACAATACCGGCAAGAGCCACAATACCCATACCTGTCATGGTAATGGAAATAGGCATTCCTGTAATGATAAATCCAAGAAGTACTCCGATTATGCTGAAGATAACCTCTGTAATAATAATGATTGGTTTTGAGAGGGAGTTAAACTGTGTAATGAGAATGAACATGATCAGAAAGAGTGAAAAAAGCATAGCCTTACTGAGAAAATCACTCGATTCCTTCTGTGCTTCCTGTTCACCGGTAATGTTAATATCAACTGTCTCAGGTTTTGAAAACTGGGGAATAGCCTTATTAATCCTCCCAATAATCTGATTAGCATTATATCCTGAGATGACATTTGAGGAAATGTTTATGATCCTCCGGGCATCTTTACGGTTAATCCCACCGTAAGAATTGGGATAACTAACCCTGCAAACTGCGCTTAATGGGATCTGCCTTACAAGTCCGGTGTTCATATCACGATAGGTGATTTTTGAATTTAGCAGGCGATCAATGTTATTTCTTTGATCTTCCTGAAACCTGAGTTGTATAGGATACTGATCTTCTGCCACACGAAACTTGGAACTCTCCAGACCAAAAATGGCAAAACGTAATTCCTGCCCGATTTGACCTGTTGAAATTCCCTCCCGGTTAGCCCGGATACGGTCAATCTCAACCAGAATCTCAGGCTTGGTGTTATCAAAATCAATTTTTAATTCTTCAATCCCCGGAATAATCAGAGAATCAATGTATCGTATAAAACGATTTGTAGTCACAACTAATTCATCCAGGTCATCGCCTGTCATTTCAATATTTAAAGGCTTTCCGGTTGGCGGTCCCATGTTTTCTTTTCCAACAGTAACTTCAGCTCCGGGGATATCTTTAAGGGCCTCACGGAACATGTTAATAAAAGGTTCTGTCTTAACTCCTTTCCGTGCGGCAAACTCAGCAAAATTCACCGTAACTTTCCCTTTATTTGAGGTTTTAATACCTCCTTCAAACGGTGAATCAGATGCTCCAAGTGCAACATTGGTAATTACCGATTCAACAATTTTTGGTTGTGTTTCAAGAACACCGAGAATCCTGTTTTCAACCAGGGTTGTAACTGAATCCGTTACATCCACACTTGTACCAACCGGCATTTTTACCAAAGCATGGATTGAATTGGGATCATTATCGGGAAAAAATACCACATCAGGTTTTGTAAGCCCTAATAAAATGAAGGTAAAAAACAGGGCCAGCACCAGGCTTACCAGCAAGAAATAGGGTCTGCGGTCTTTCAATATCCATTGAAGAAGTTGCTCGTATTTCTGTAAAGTCTTTGGAATTACAGCATGCTGGAAATGAAGTAAAATCTTGAATCCATAAAAATTATGAAACAGGAAAAATACTCCCAGGAATATTATCAGGTTGGCAAATGCCGGGTATGATGCCATGTGTATAATGGCTCCGATCCCAATAATAACACCTCCCGTGGTGAAAATTCTTTTCCTGCTGAGCGTTTGAATTTCTTCCTCGTTAGGTTTCATGAATGAAACTGCAAAAACAGGATTTAAAATATAAGCTACGAGCAGTGACATGAACAGGGTTATTATAATCGTTACGGGAATGAAAAACATGAATTTTCCCGTAACCCCCGGCCAGAAAGCCAGGGGGAAAAATGGAGCCAGGGTTGTAAGTGTTCCTGATAAAATCGGTACGAACACCTCTCCTGCGGCAAATTTCGCGGCTGTAGCAATATCTGTATTGGTCTTCCTAAAAATCCTGTGCGTGTTTTCAATAACCACGATGGCATCGTCAACCACAATCCCCAGGGCGAAAATAAAGGAAAACATTACCAGCATGTTCATTGTAAATCCAATGGTAGGAAGAATAATGTAAGCCAATGCCATTGATAAGGGAACGGATAACGCAACAAAAACGGCATTTGTGAATCCCATGAAAAACATTAAAACAAGGGTTACCAGGATAAAACCAATAATGATAGTGTTATTCAGGTCTGTAAGAGTGGTTCGGGTAAATTTCGATTGATCTCCTGTAATAGTAACTTTGAGATCGGTTGGAAATTTTACCTTCTGAAGATCGTTGATAATGATTTTAATTTTATCCGATGCATCGAGAAGGTTCTGACCGCTCTTCTTGATGATGTTTATCGTGATAACGTTTTCACCATTCAATCTTGAATAACTTTCCTGCCTGGCATAAGTGTCTCTGATATCAGCCACATCTTTCAGATATACCTGAGCGCCGGTGGCCGAACTTACAACAATATTTTTAAGCGTCTCTAAATTTTCAAACTCACCAACAACCCTCAGTGAGCGGTCCATACCATTCATTTCAATGTTCCCTCCTGATATGGTAACATTTTCAGCGCTGATCATCCGATTGATATCCATCAGTGTCAAACCGGTTGCCTGCAATTTGAACATATCAATATTTACCTGGATTTCACGGTCCAGGGCTCCAACAATATCCACACGGGTTATTTCCGGTAATCCTTCAATCCGGTCCTCAAGCATATCGGCATATTTCTTTAACTTATCCAGACCGTAATCACCGGAAATATTAATATACATTATGGGTATTTCAGAAAGATCAATATCCCTGACATCAGGGTCAGATATTAAATCGGATGGTAAATCTTTTTTAGATTTATCAACACCGTCTTTTACCTTCTGCTTGGCATCTGGAATTGCAACTCCGGTGCGGAATTCAACCACAATTGACGAAAAATCCTGAACTGAAGTGCTGTTTATGACCTTCACACCGTTTATCGATTTGAGGTTAGTTTCCAGGGGCCGTGTTATAAGGTTCTCAATATCAGCAGGGGAAGTACCCGGATAAACGGTGTTAACTATAATATAAGGTATAACGATATCGGGTATCTGTTCTTTGGGAATAGCCCTGTAACTGTAGATCCCAAATATTGCAATTATAACGGCCAACACATAAATACTGGTCTTGTTGTCTATCGCCCAGCTGGTTGGGCCAAATTCTTTAAACTTTTTTTCCATTTATAGAAACTTTGCTGTGGTTTAAAACCTGATCGATTCTCCATCCTGAAGGTCAAGCTGACCGGCAGATACTAAAAGATCTCCGGCCTTTAGCCCTTCGGTAATCTCAACCATCCCATTATAAGTCTGTCCTGTTTTAACCGGGTATTTCCTGGCTATATAGGAAGGATTCCCTTTTTCTGCAACAAACACGAAGCTACCATTCTTATCGTTTTGTAAAAGATTGACAGGTAAAGAGATTGCGTTTTCTGCGCGGTAGTCATTTATCTTAAGGATGGCAATCATATTGGCCTTGAAGTTGTTAAATTCAGGCTTCATCAAAACTTCAATCTGAAAAGTGCGGTTTTGAGCTCCGATATATTTACTTGCGGAAGAAATTTTTGCCTTTATCTCCTTCTGCAAATCAGGAAACTGAACGATAACCTCGTCTCCCACATTTATCTTTGAACTATATGATTCAGCAATATCGGCAACAACTTTCATTGAACCGAAATTAACTACCCTGAAAATTGGAAACCCGGGACCAACTGATTGACCGATTTTTATGGCAACTTCTTCAACCGTTCCGTTAATGGGAGAAACAATTCGCATCATATTAATCTGATCCTGTAGTGTTTTGATACTATTTTCAAGTGATTCCTTACTGTTTTTCGCTGATAGATACTGTATTTCAGAACCGATTTTCTGTTCCCAAAGGTTCTTTTGCTTCTCATAGATATCACTAACAAAAACCAGATTGTCTGTCATTTGCTTCAGGCTCTGCTGAAGAACTGCATCATCTAGTTTAGCTAAAACCTTTCCGGTCGAAACTTTATCACCCATACGCACATAAATTGCTTCAACCGTGCCCGGAACTTTCGCACTTATGCCAAGATTCTCTTCCCCGTCGAGCCTTCCCTGTACTTCAATAAAATGATTAAATCCTTCCGACTTCAATTCTTTAACGGCAATTTTTGTCGAAATTCCTTCAATAACCCTATTTGTATCACCTGCGGCGATTTCCCTTTCAAGGATACTTATCTGTTCTGTTATTTTATCATGTTTTCCCTTCAACGCATTAAGTTGGTCTTGCTTATTACTGCTGCACGAAACAACAGTCATGATAATAATAAGACCGGCTGCTTTAAAATTCAATAAGTTCATTTCTTAAAAATTAATGGTATTGTTATTTGTTTAATTATGTTAATTTGTTGCAAGAATGCGATCCATCTTAGCTTTTGCCTGTAAAAGAGCAATTATGGAATTGTAATAATTCGATTCTGCCGTAAGGTACTGGCTCTGACTTTGAGTAAGGTCAAGGCTTGTAGCTACTCCTTCCTTAAATTTGACTATATTTTTATTGTATATTTTTTCACTCAAAACCAGGCTTTCTTTATTATTGCTGAAGTTCAGGTAAGCTGTCTGGTATGCATTTTTAGCAGTTTCATACTCCATGATAAGGGATTGCTCTGCCATTTCTTTACTTAAAACAGCTTTCTCAAGATTCAGTTTCCCTTGCGAAACTTTCGATAACCTTTGTCCACTGGTAAGAATGGGTAAATTCAAAGATACCCCGAGAACATCCTTGGGCTGAAAATTGAAAGCAGGTTCATTCGTCATTTCCTGGTGCTGGTAAAAGCCGGCAATGGTTGGAAGATACATTGATTGGGCGCGGCGTAGATTTGCCGATTGAAGTTGAACCTGGTTTTCCATGATTCTATAATCTATACTGCTACCGACCGTAAAACCTCCCGGGAAAAGATATTGGAAATTGCTTTGATTAACGATGCCATCAAGATTTTCAGTTAATTCAAGCGGCTGAGTAAAATCGAGTCCAAGCTGGAATTTCAATAATTTCTGTGCTACAT
Organism: uncultured Chitinophaga sp.; assembly: GCA_964349045.1. Taxonomy (GTDB): domain Bacteria; phylum Bacteroidota; class Bacteroidia; order Bacteroidales; genus JACJXF01. The sequence continues at coordinate 9,127 of CAYGFI010000075.1, read as the reverse complement.
TATATTGTCCATGAAGGGATTGAATAAGGTTCTGCAGGTTGGATTTATTGATTTTAAGCTGATCAACATCAGTATCTTCAACAAAGCCCTGGAGATTCATCTGTTCAATTTCACCGTAGGTTTTATCCATAAGTTCAACACTTTGCTTTAAAACTCTGAGGTTTTCCTGTAACACAAGCAACAGGTAATATGAGGTTGCTACCGACTCTTTAGTGGTAAGTTCCGATTTTAAATAGGCCTTTTCGGATACTTCTTTGAAAATTTTTACAGCCTGTAGCCCAACAATATATTCACCGCTGAAAATAAGCTGACTTAAAGTGAAGTTGAAAGTTGTATTATCCTTTGTCCCTAAAGGAATTCCGGGACCGGTATAAAGATATTGATTTAAGCCACCAATACTTTGAAATTGTTCAAGTCCTTCAACGGGTGTGGCTGGTATTAGTTCTGTTTGTGTATATCCTGTGACCGGAAAGCTCAGCTCCGGTACCACAAAAATGTGCTGATAATTTGCTGTAACAGCAAATTGCGGTAATCCGATGGCAGTAGTCTCCATGACTACTTTTTTTGCTATTTCAATATCAATTTTGGAAGACTGAACAGACCGGTTAAATTCCAATGCATAATTTTGTGCATCCATAACCGAAAGTTTCAGTGTGTCGGGCTTTTCCTGAGCCCATATTCCAATTAAAAGAAACAGCATTCCGAGAGTAAAAACAGATTTTCTTATCGTTGTCATAAATATGTTAAAATAGATTCTGATTTGTATATATGTATTAGTATTAAAAACAACATCTAAAACTTCACCTCCTGAACCCCAAATAAACATTTAGGTTCCAAAATTCATATCTTATAATTAATTATCCCTGTTTATCCTTAAAAATCTCCTTCTCTGAATAATCGAACTTGTGAATATTCCCCTCAAGGTATTTTATACCTGCTTCATTTGCGATTCCCCGGATATGATAAATAAACATTTCCTTGAAAATATTTTCTGCACCATAATCTTCAATTTTGAACATCACATCACTATAAATGTTCTCAAGTCGCGAAATCTGGAGCTTTGTAATGATATCTTCTTTAAGCTCAGCACGGTACAGACCTTCTTCCTTCCCTCTCCTGAGATTAGCCAGAACTGAATCAATCATCCCTTTTCTGCGGTTAAGCAATACCTTTTGAAAAATATCAGGGTAATATTTTTTCAGGTCATACTCGAAGGATGGGCTATTTCTCTTCATCATCTCTATCATAAAACGGTTTACCTCGAATAATTCTGAAATTGCATTCGTTCCAAAAGCAGTCACCGATACGAAACACTCTTTGATTCTATCAATTTCGAAATCGGTAACCTTATTAACAAGGTCTGTTTTATCAGTAAAATACAGATATAATGTCTTTTTTGATATTCCCAATTCCCTGGAAATATCATCCATGGTAATGCTCTTTATCCCATACTTCCTGAAAAGGCTGGCAACCTTAAATAATATGTCGTTGATTTTTTCCATTGCGGAACAAAGATATACAACTCATTTAATATGGAAACTTTTTTTGTGTAAATTGTTTCCAAAGTATAAATATTTTACGCGGCCAAATATATGTCAAATTTTTATTGGGCATGTTAAACGATTGTTAAACCTTTTGATTAAAACATTAAACAGTTTTCAAGTCGTGTTAAAATGGAAAGAAAAGGACTAAACAACACGTTTCTTTAATTGCACTAAAGGAAATAATTACCAAAACATATACTTATAGAATACAATTGCACGGTTTTTGTGGATAATTGTAATTATTATGATTTTTATAAACTTTAAACTAAATATAAAATGAATTCTTTCATAAAGAGTTTCTTAATAATAGGACTTTTAGCATATACTCTGATGTTGGGCGCTCAGGATACAATAACCCGTTCTCTTACTCCTTTTCAGAGTTTGAGTATTATTGGAAAAATGAGGGCGGAACTTTATAAATCTGATACATCACGAATCGAACTGTTCGCAAGCGATCAGCTTGCAGAAAACATTATAACAGAAGTTAAAAACAATACACTGAGTGTACGTCTAAAGACCGATACGGATAAAAATGCTGTTATTAAAGTTAAGGTTTATTATTCTGTCCTTTCAGATATTTCAGTTGCAGCCAATGCTCTTCTGGTCTCTCCTGAGACTTTTACAAGTGAAAAAATTAGTTTTACAGCCCGGTCAGGGGCAAAAATGGAATTTGATCTGAATGTTAAATCCCTCGGGGCTGATGTAAAACAGGGCGCTATACTTGTATTCTCAGGAAGAACAAACCAGCAGAATATCACAGTCCAAACGGGTGCAACTTATTCGGCATATAAACTACATGCTGAAGATACTTATGTTAAAGCAAACTCAGGTTCTAAGGCAAAAGTCCGCGCAGCCCGAATAATAGACGTTACATCAGGCACCAGATCGTATGTGGGTTATATTGGTGTTCCTGTAAGCGTTTATATGAAAACAAATCTCGGGGGAGTAATTGCAAGCTTCGCTAATGAAGAAGCGGTTTTTGAGGAGTAAGCAACATTTTTGCTATTTCAAAATCTTCCGGAGTTGTTATTTTCAGATTATACTCATCTCCCTGGACCAGCTTAATCTCATACCCTGCCTTTTCCACAACACATGCATCATCGGTAAAAGATTCGCTGTACGGAGCATTGTATGATTTCAAGAGGATACCCGAGCGGAAAACCTGCGGTGTTTGGACAATCTGAATTTTAGAACGGTCAAGGGGTATGCTTTTATCGTCGTCTACCTCCCGTACAGATTCTTTCAGAGGAATACAGGGAATGGCGCTTCCAAAAATTTCTGCCACAGTGTATGCTGTCTGGATTGTAGAAACAGAAACCAAAGGTCTGACCGCATCATGGATTCCAACCAATAATTCCCCTTCCAGCAAGGATAAACCGCTTTTTACAGAATGATACCTTGTCTCACCTCCCGGAGCAATCTTTACTTTGAAGTCAAAACCTGCTTTAATACTTGTTTCTTCCCAATATTCATAATATCCTTCATTAATTACCAAAACGATTTCTATTGCCGGGTCAAATTCAATGAACTTTTCCAGGGCATAAAAAATCACGGCTTTACCGTTAATCTCCATAAATTGTTTTGGTACAGGCGCCCCCATCCTCTTTCCTGATCCCGCGGCTACTATGATGACAGAGTTTCTCATAAACCAAAATTACAAAAATTTGAACAATTGCACCTAAATCCAGTTTTTACTTTTAACTTTCAACTTTTAACTTATAACTCACCATGCCTCTCCTTAACCCTGAAATCATGACTTTCCTCTCCCTATTGGAGAAAAACAACAACCGCGAATGGTTCGAAAAAAACAAAAAATTATACCTCAGCGCAAAAAACAGTTTTGATGATTTCGTCCTGCTCCTGATCCAAACAGCAAAATCAATCGATCCGGAAATAGGATTCCCTGAACCAAAAAACTGTACATTTCGGATATATCGGGATGTCCGGTTTTCGAAAGAAAAGACTCCTTTTAAAACCAATTTTGGCGCCTACATTAGTAAGGGAGGTAAAAACTCAGAATGGGCAGGTTATTATTTTCATCTGGAACCTTCGGAATCATTTATCGCGGGAGGAAAATACCAGCCACAGGGACCGGCACTTAAGTCCATCCGGGAAGCAATATTCTATGAACCAGATATATTCAGGGGAATTATTGAAAATCCATCCTTTAAAAAACATTTTCCGGGTATCATGGGCGATACCCTCAAAACAGCCCCCCAGGGCTATCCCAAAGACCATCCGGATATTGATCTGCTGAAATATAAGGATTATGCAGTATATAAACCTTTAAACTCTGCGATATTGGGTTCCCCCGGATTGCTTGATGAAATCAAATCTGCCTGGACAGAGCTAAAAATCCTCAACGATTTCCTTAATAAAGCTATACACCATATTGCATAACGTGAAAACGTAACAATATGACGATTAAATTCAACGAAACATCCCCGTCACATCGTCACGTCTTCACGTCATCACAACATTATTGAGTATACATGAACCTCTTAATACTTCTTTTCGGTGTCTTTTCAAATTCCGTATGATGAATCCTGAATTCCGCAACCTTCATAAATACCGGTAAAGAATGATTCAAATGCTTCTTATGATCATCAAAGATCTCCTGAAGTTTCCCATGATCCACTCCCTCTTTTTCCATCATTTCTTTGTCGGGAAATATAAGAGCCACCAGTTTCTGATTCTCATCAATCACTACTGATTCCTGCACAAATTTCAGATTGTTGATCTTTGCCTCAATCTCCTCAGGATAAATATTCTGTCCCGAAGCGCCCAATATCATGCTCTTGCTCCTGCCATTGATATATATATAATCTTCCTTGTCGATGAAACCAAGATCACCGGTATGCAGCCATCCTTCGTCATCCAGAACATCGCGGGTAGCATCAGCATTTTTATAATAACCTAACATTACATTTTCACCTCTTACCAGTATTTCACCGGAAATAGTGTAAGGATCAGCCGAATCGATTGTAACTTCCATAGTGTCAACCACTTTTCCGGCAGAGCCTAACTTAGCCTTGTCCCAGTTAGCATAAGCTATAAGAGGACCACATTCCGTCATACCATATCCAATTGAAAAAGGGAAACCGATTTTTTTGAAAAAAATCTCCGCATCCTTGTTAAATGCTGCTCCCCCGATAACAACCTCATGAAAATTCCCCCCGAAAACATCAACCAGTTTTTGCCTGATTTTCTTGTGAAGTATGCCTTTTATAACGGGAACGGCAAGCAAAACCTTCATAACCGGCTTACTAATGGTTGGTATTATTTGCTTTTTATATATTTTTTCAATTACAAGGGGAACTGAAAGAATCAGTCGAGGCCTTATTTCCTTAAAAGCCTGCATAATAATCTGTGGCGAAGGAGTTTTTCCAAGAAAAGTAATATAACATCCCAAAGTAAATGGAAACAGAAACTCAAATGCACAACCATAAGAATGAGCCAGAGGAAGGAAAGACACAATCTCATCCCTTGGTTGCAATGGCATGTTTTCATGAGCATAGCGAATGTTCGCGATCAGACTGTTGTGCGGAATCATTACGCCTTTGGAAAATCCGGTTGTTCCACTGGTATAGCTTATTACTGCCAGCTCATGATTGGGTACATGCTGAAGACGGAATTTTTCAGGACCAAAACCTTTCGGGAAATGATCCGCAAATATCTGATTGATATTCTCTACAACCGATGGCAATTCAGAACTATCCACTGCATATATCAGCGAAAAATCATTTACCCTGAATGTTGCGCGTATGTCGGGTAATTTTTTGCGGTCGAGTGTTTCGAAAATCTGCTCACCCGTAAACAACATAACCGAATCGGAATGGTTGATAATATGGTGAACATCTTCAGGGGTAAAATCAGGAAGTATGGGTACAATTATCGCCCCATAGCTGATCACCGCCAGAAAAGTTATTCCCCACGCGGCTGAGTTTTTGCCAACCAGCGCAATTTTATCTCCCGGTTTAATTCCTGCTTTTTCAAAAATAATGTGGAGCTTAACCATCTGTGTGGCAACTTCTTCATAAGTAAAAGAGGAACCTTTGTAATCTGCAAGGGCATCAATCTTCCAGTTGGAAGTTATACTTTTTTCAATAAACCCTATAAAGTTTTCTTTCAGCATAATCCATTGTTTTGTATAAAAATAATACGAAAAAATATTCGGTCAAACATTTTTTGACAAATTGTCGAAAAGTAAAATCTGTCAATATTCCCCGAAAGATAGATGAAAATCGAACTTAAATTGCAGAAAAATCAATTATTATATCGGGGTAAATGATCGTTTTAACAATTTGTCCCTTTTCAGGAATAAAGATTAAACGGAATGGCTAAGAATACTTTTTTGATAATTAATTGAAAATTCATCAACTTGTGCCCAACATCAATAATATCTATTATGAAAGTTTTAGTAGTTGAAGACGAATCAAAGGTAGCCCATTTCATCAAAAAGGGACTTGAAGAAAAAGGCTTTGAAGTAGACATTGCTTTTGATGGACAAACCGGAGAAAGTTTAGCTAAAAATAATCAATACGATATTATTATTCTCGATGTAATTATGCCATATGTAAACGGAATTGAGTTATGTAAACGAATCCGTTTGAAAAAAATCGACACCCCGGTTTTAATGCTCACCGCTCTAAGCTCCACTGAAGATAAGGTAACCGGTTTTGATGCAGGGGCCGATGACTATTTAATAAAACCATTTGAGTTTAGTGAATTAGTTGCGCGTATTGGAGCGCTTACAAAAAGAGCATCCATGCCGCAAAAAAAAGACAATATATTATCTGCTTCTGATCTCGATCTGGATCTGGATAAAAAAGTTGCCCGAAGACGCGGAATCCTGATAAATTTAACAGCCAAGGAGTACCAGTTACTCGAATTTCTTATCAGAAATAAAGGAAGAGTCGTATCCCGTTCTGAGATTGCAGAAAAAGTATGGGAATTAAAATTCGACACCGGAACTAATTTTGTGGATGTTTATGTAAATATCCTGAGGAAAAAAATCGATAAAGATTTCGAAATTAAATTAATTCATACCCGCATTGGTATGGGTTATATTCTGGAGGGCTGATAAAATGGAGATCAGGCGAAGGCTAAGTTACCAGTTTATAGTAATTGTTGCGCTGATAATGTTATTGTCGTTCATCGCGATATATATTTCAGTATCAACTTTTCGTAAAGAAACATTTTATAATCGCCTGGAAAGTCGTGCCCTATCTGTTGCCCAGCTTCTCATTGATGTTGATGAAATTAATGCCGAATTACTGAAAAAAATTGAAAAAACATCTTCCTCAAACCTGCCAGAAGAGCAAATTTCTATTTATGATTTCCGAAATGAAATTATATATAGTACAGATGATCAAAAGTTATTGAAAATTGATGAAGATAAACTGAACCAGGTGAGACTGTCTGAATATGTTCGTTTTAAAATAAGTTCTTTTGAAATCCTTGGAATATATTATAAAAGCAAATACGACCGTTTCGTTGTATTCGCCGGTGCCCGGGATGTTTTCGGATTTGAAAAAATAAGGAACCTGCAGTATATCCTTATAACTGTTTTCTTCATAAGTCTGGTCATTGTTTTTTTTGCCGGTATGTTCTTTTCAGATAAGGCCTTGAAACCTATTCTTAAGGTCATGGGACAGGTGGATAAAATTGGTGTTTCAAACCTTGACCAGCGAGTCGACGAAGGAAACGGAAAAGACGAAATTGCCCAACTTGCCTTAACTTTTAACAGCATGCTGGAGCGCATTGAATCCGCTTTCAAAATTCAAAAAAATTTTATCGCCAATGCATCCCATGAAATAAGAACCCCTTTAACAATTATTACCGGTCAGCTGGAAGTGATCCTTTTAAATGAACGATCCGCTGAAGAATACCATGCTGTAATTTGCTCCGTTCTGGACGACATCAAAAACCTTAATACCATTTCGAACCGACTCTTACTATTGGCACAGGCCAGCTCTGACCTTGCGAGGCTAAATTTATCTCCGCTCAGGGTCGATGATTTACTTTGGTTCATTTCCAGGGAAATAATGAAAAGAATTCCAGAGTACTCCATTCATATTGAAATGGATCCTTCACTTGAGGATGAAAACTTACTTACCGTTACAGGTAGTGAATCCCTGTTAAAAACAGTTTTTTCCAATCTTATTGAAAATGCCTGTAAGTACAGTCCCCTTGAAAAATCAGTATTTATTGACTTAAAACCTGGAAAAGATCAGATTATTATTACATTTAAAGACAACGGTATTGGAATCCCCGCGGAAGATATCAATATGATTTTCCAACCTTTTTACAGGGGAAAGAACAGTTTTGAATTTAATGGTAACGGTATTGGCCTCTCACTTGCAGAACGTATCGTAAATATTCATTCCGGAAAAATTGAAGTTACATCACTGCTGGGAAAAGGATCAGAATTTATATTGAGACTGCCTTTATCCCAATTTCCGTTGATTAAAATTTAATCCTTTTTTAATCCCGTTTTAATCTCCCTCTAATTTCATAAGCTTACTTTGGCTGCAAATAATTTAAAATCCCAGCTATGAAAACGAATTTTTTTGAAAACAGAAACTTTGGAATGTTCATCTCAGTAATCGCCATTCTTCTCCTTTTAACAGGTGGTTTTTTTGCTATTAAATCACTCTCTTTAAAAAAGCAAGTTAAAGATTTTAAAATCAAAACGGAATCCCTCGTTTCGGAAAATTTGTCGTTAACAAAATCTGCAGAAAAGCTTAAAGCAGATATTAAAGCATTAAACGACCAGAATAAATCACTTAAAGGAAACCTTGATGAAATAAATATGAAAATTGCAGCAAAAGAAACTGAGATAAGTAAACTGAGAAGCCAGAATGCAAACGCTGCCATTCTTAACAAAAAAGTTAAGGAACTTGAAATACTTAAATCCGATTATGAAAAACAGATTGCTGCATTAAATCAAAACCTTGATCAGCTTAATCAAAAAAATAATGAGCTATCCGGTTTGCTTGAAGAAGCACAAAGCCAAAATGCTGTTTTGATCCAGAACAACCAGATCTTAATTGCTATGGAAGGAAATAATTACAAAACAGAAGCTTTACGCGGGAAAAAAGAAAAGCTAACGGCTAAAGCTTCCTGTACAAAAAAGATCGTGGTGAATCTTGATGTTCCGTCCGAGGCCACCCAAAATATTAGCTTTAAAGTTAAAACTCCCGGGGGAAAAGAATTTTCATCAGCAAACGATAAGGCTTTAACTGTAAATATTCCGAAAAGTTCAAACGACGCCTCGCAATCAAACCAGATAAAACTGAATGCCGAAGTTGTTGATATGAGTAAAATCGAACTGATTTTCATTCCTGAAAAAAAGCTTGAAAAAGGTATCTATTCGTTCAACATCTATAATAAAGAACAGTATTCAGGTACTACTCAGGTCAGACTAAAATAATACTACCCGGCTGAGACCCCGGGATAGTTTTTCACCTCCTGGTCTTAAGAATCCGGATATGTAAAATATCCGGGTTTTTTTATGTTTCTTTACTTTGGAAAATTCTAATTAATAAAATTTATGACTAATCGATTAAAATATATATTAC
>CAYGFI010000074.1:2665-22175 GCA_964349045.1 uncultured Chitinophaga sp. | reverse complement strand
GCCTACACCCTGCGTGTAAGGAGAGGTTTGGAACAGTAAATTATCGTTTGCACGATTAAATGCTTTGACATGGAGTTTTTCTGTAATTTTAAAATTGATATCAAAATCTCCAACAATATTATTTGTATTTGTTGCTGTACTGGTGCCGGTTTCATTTCCTCCGACATCCAGATTCCCGCTTATTGAAATACGGTCGTTTAAAATCTGGGTACTCAGGGCAACCTGCAATTCGTCGCTGGTGATCAGGTCGCCGGGACGGTAGTTAACACCTATATCAAAATCATTGCTGATTTGCGAAAGCCATGACGAAAACTGGTTTGAAAGGAGTTCGGTGGTTGTTACACCGGCCACATTCGAACTGGTTCCTCCACCTCCCTGCGGTGAATAGAAATTATTCATCACCAGAAGGGAAACAAATTGCTTCATTAACTCTTCATCGGTATTAATACTGTTTTTTACAATGTTTTGTGTTTGCTGGTCAGCGCCGGGAAGGATAATATCAGGCTCAATGGTAGGATTCATGAGTTTACCTGACATATTTATCACGCATTCAACAGGAATTCTTTTACGTGAAGTCTGCTGATCCGGGGTAGGATCGAGTGATGAAATGGTTGTCTTCAATCCGTAGATGGCGCGAAGATCAATATTAGCATCGGCCGGATCACCATTCCAGCTTAATCTTCCGCCTTTTTCAACTACGAATTTTTTATTAATTACATTCTTTAGTGTAAACAGGTAATCCCCCTCTTCAATAGAGATATCCCCGTATATTTCAAATTGTCCCAGAGTATTAATCAGAATTGTTAAACTTCCTGTTCCTCTTCCTTTGATAATATCCCCGATTTTTGGATCGAAAATAAGCTGTACCTCTGCATCTGGCGTGACTTCCAGGTTAAAATTCATCTTTATTCCCTTCATTTTCACTTCATAACTAGGCCTGGTTTGCATGGAGCCTGTTTCCTTCTCAAAAGGATCAACCCAATCGATAAAATCTCTTACAGCAACTTCTTCTGTTGCATATAATGGAATATAAAACACTGAATTCCTCTCTGACCTTGCCGTGATGTTCATCTGAAGGTTATCAGTAGGGCCGCTGATGCCGACAATCCCCCCTGCGAAAATGCGGCCATAAAAAAGAGCGTTATCTTTTTCTGTGGTGTTCAGAAAAGCGAAATTTTTTGTTTCGATCCTTACATCCAAATTATATTCCTTGAAATACTTACTGCTAACACTTCCCTGTGCAATAGCATTATTGCCTTTTTCATCAAAAATTTCAAAATCTTTAAAAACTATATTATTGTGAACGATTTTCACATCATTGCTGAAATTATAACGGGTTTGCAAATAGTTTACCATGAGTGATGCTTTCATTATCCTGAGAGTTCCGTTCATTTCAGGCTTTTTTGTAGTGCCCTTAAGGGTAAGTCTGCCGGTGGCGATACCTTTGAGATCAGAAACAAGAAAAGCAGCCCAGGGTTGAAACATATTTAATTTTAACTTATCCAGGTCTGCAGTGAAATTCATGGTTTTGGACTGAGGAATAAATTCTCCCTCGACTTTCAATCCGGGTAATAATCCTTCTCCAAGAAATGCACTGATATGAATCTTTCTTTGTTGGTTATTCCAGCTTGCCAGTAATTCTCCATTTCCCAGGTTTTCATCATTAATGATCAGGTTATTCATTTGAAGATCAGATAAAAAAGTCATATTATTGAACGGATCTTTTATACTGGCTCGTCCTGATAATTTACCTGCAAGAGTGAATTTAAATCTCTTTGAGAAAATATTTAATACGGTCAGGTCCATATCAAGGAAACTAAAGCGAAGAGCATCTTCAGGATTTTCTGAAAGAGAGCCATACACAAGAAAATTCTGGTTCTGATTACTTACAGTAAATGAATCAATGGCTATTGAACTTGAATCAAGTAATACCGAGCTTTGCGATATATGCCAGAGAGTATCGTTAAAAAATATTTCTGAGGGATCAATGTGAAAACCAATTACGAGATTTTTAGTTACACTGTTTCTTTGCAAATTAGCAATAGCATTTATTTGCCCCTGGTATAATGGTTTTTCATTTGAATTCCAAACAAAAGCAACAGTCGCAGTATCCCGTCGAATAATTGTATTAATAATCAGGTTTTCCAGAACCATTTTATTATTCATAATCAGAATATTGCTAGTGCCCAGAAAATTAACAGTTTGCAGATTACTTTGAGTTTTAATGTTCAGATTTCGCCATTCGTTACCCTTAAAGCTGAAAGATCTTGCGGATACATTTAATTCCACATCCTTGTTTTCAGGTCGATAGTGACCGGATATTTCTGTATTATTCCCAAGATCAAAATCGGGCAGAAAAAAAGTGATAAGAGGATGAATATTTTTTAAGGTTGCAGAAAAACTAAAATTGTTATTATCCTCAGCAGGAATACTTTTTACTGTATCTTCTTCAAGGGAAGGAAGATAATAACCGGCCAGATTTTTAAAGGATGAAGGCAGAGTACTGACCTTGTACTGACCTCTTATCTCACCGTCTATAACATCTGAATTGACGAGAATCCTGTTACTGTCGGGAGTATTAATTGCGAAAAGACTGAAATTATACATCTGGAGCTGAAGATCTTTTTTACGGAATAGGGAATTAATAATCCGGACTTCCCCGTTTAGCTGATCAATCTTATTACCTGTAAAATTTGTCTTAAGAAGGAAAGATGCAAAATATCCAGGATCTGAATTATCAAGATGGAGATAATAGGGCCGGGCCCTGAGAACATCGGCAGTAAAGTCGAATTCCGGATTATCTTTGGAAAAATTCACTTTTCCAAGAAACTCCATCATTATATTCGGATCCGAGATGCTGAAAGAACCGTCGAAGACTTTGTCGTTAAGTGTCCCTGAGAGGTTAATGTTTTTATAATTGTATCGGTTAAGTTCAAGGCTATCGATCAAACCTTCCATTTTACCAAATAAACCTCTTTTGGAAGTGTACCCGTTGATATTTGCATTCATGGTAATTCTTCCAATCAGGGAATCTTGTTTCATAAGTTTACCCAGAAAAAACTCTTTTGTTTTTAATACTCCCTGAAAATAAAGAGCATTTGCTGTATCAGGTTTGAGTAAAATGTCGGAGGAAAATTCTCCCAGGTTGGTAGAAAATTTACCATAAGCTACAAAATCGTCGATATAACCGGTAAATTTTCCGGAATACTTTATAGTTCCAAGTTCTGCAATTATGTTTGGTAAATTGAGGTGTTTATCTTTATCTCCTCCGGGAATTTTTAGGTTTTGGAGATCTGCTGTATTTGTAACCAGACTTGTAAAATCAAAATTCATAAATACAGACTTTATATCAGGTAGTCCAATCATAGTGAAGTTTGCTTTCAAATGTGTACTATCACTATAGGTAAGAAGTAAATTATTTCCTTTCAAATTGCTGATCTGACCGGATAAAAGTCCTGAAAAATTAAATTCCTCATCGTAACCCGACAGTGCTGGTGCGAAATAAGAAATGTCGTTAAAAGATAATTGAGAAGGTTTAAAGCTGAGATTAATCCCTACCAGATTGACAAAATCAGAAAAATCTGTATAATCTAAGAAATCTAATTTCAGGTATTCAGCCGATAAATGTGAATAGGGTGTTATTATACTAACGCTGTTGAAATCCATATGATGCATGGAGAGATTCATTTCCGCGTTAAATTCATTTACGGTAAATCCGCTCTTTTCTATTAAACTCAGTTTTTTAATAGAAAACGCTATGGTATCCCCTTCGATCTCAAATTTCTCCAAACCTAAGTTAAGTTCTCTCATATCCATATCTGCGAAATCCATTCCTTTTTTGGCGAAACTTAAACCCTGGCGGGAATAATGAAATCGGGAATTATTCATCTGAACTGAATTTATCTGCAAAGAAAACCTGGAAGAGTCGGTTTTTTCGTTGTTTTTCAGCTCATCAATAATGAATCTCACGTTAAGTACTCCGGCAGTGTCAACAATAAAATGCGTATACGAATCCTCCAGAATTAAACGGGATACCACTATTTCTCTTTTGTCGCGGTTGTAATTCCGCAAAGTAGCTCTGATTTTCCCCGCGAAAAATAAAGTGTCACCATTCTGGTCTTCAACATAAATATTTTTTAATTGCAGGCGGTTGATAAAAGTAATGGAAATCGCATCAATTGTAATTCTGGCATGGAGATGTTCGGAAATTTTTGTCGTTATAATTGCTGTAATATGGGTTTGAATGTTTTTGTTTTGCAGTAATAACAATCCTAATGAAGGTATGGATATCATTACCAGCAAAACAATAAGCAGTATCTTAAATATTTTTTTGATATTTTTGGCTTTCAATCTTATGTAAAAAAACGAAAAATTGTCCAGATTATTGACTAATATTGACAAAAATGAGTGATACCATCCTTGGAATTGAATCTTCATGTGATGATACAGCAGCTGCAGTAATCAGGGATGGTGTTTTATTATCAAGCGTCATTGCAAATCAGGATGTCCATATTCAATATGGAGGCGTTGTTCCGGAACTGGCATCCAGGGCGCATCAACAAAACATTGTTCCTGTTGTGGATTCTGCGCTAAAAAGAGCAGGAGTTACCAGTGAGGAGATTAGTGCCGTAGCATTTACCCGTGGCCCAGGTCTTCTCGGGTCATTGTTGGTAGGCACATCTTTTGCAAAGGGATTTGCATTGGTACGTAATATCCCTCTTATCGAAGTACATCATTTGCAAGCCCACATCCTCGTCCATTTTATTAAACAAAAAGGCGTTGAACACCGCGATCCTGAGTTTCCCTTTCTATGTCTGCTGGTTTCAGGTGGTCACAGTCAGATTGTTTTGGTACGCGATTATCTGGACATGGAAATCATAGGAAAAACAATTGATGATGCAGCAGGAGAAGCTTTTGATAAAAGCGCCAAGTTATTGAATTTACCTTATCCCGGCGGACCTTATGTGGATAGGCTGGCCAAATTTGGAGATGCTAATCGGTTCAGATTTAACAAGCCCCGTATTCCTGAGCTGGATTACAGTTTCAGTGGATTAAAAACTTCTATTCTTTATTTTCTGCGTGATCAGCAAAAAGAGAATCCGGATTTTATTGAAGAGAACAAAAACGATTTATGTGCTTCCATACAAAAAACCATTATCGACATCCTTATGGAAAAGCTGATAATAGCATCTGAAAGGAAAGGAATCTCAAAAATTGCTCTGGCAGGTGGTGTATCTGCTAATTCAGGACTGCGAAAAAGGATTGAATCCGAGGCATTGAAACGAAATTGGGACATTTTTATTCCTGAATTCAGATTTACCACTGATAATGCTGCAATGATAGCTATTACAGGTTATTTTAAATTTCGGAAAGGGATTTTTGCTCCCCAGAATATCTCACCGCTCGCGCGAATGGACTTTTAAAGCTGAGAATTCAATTCTTCAAGTCCTTCTTCGAGGGTTTGATAAAACATTTTTTCAAGTTCAGAATTAGCCCCTTCACAACCCTTTACAACAAGCTGGGCCCATTCCAGATAGGTGAGTTTTCTTTCGGTACTCCAGTCCAGAGGATAGGAAATTATATCCCTGATATTACATATTTTATCAGCAATTTTCAGCTTTTTTGCATTGATGCTGAGACCGGGTGCATTTTTTACCTGAAGTTCTTTACGTATGGCATAAGGCAGATCTTTATCGTCCGTAACTTCGATTACCAGATCACAAACGGGTTTCCCAAATTCCATGATAATATCATCCACAGTGGCATCTGTATCTTCAATAATGTCATGTAAAAGGGCCGCAATCAATAGTTCTTCATCCGATTCTCCACAATCACTAAGCAGCTTAGAAACTTTAAGCGGGTGATTAATATAGGGTACCTGATTAAATCCTTTTCGTCTCTGATATTTATGCTTTTCTGCAGCAAAAA
Organism: uncultured Chitinophaga sp.; assembly: GCA_964349045.1. GTDB lineage: Bacteria > Bacteroidota > Bacteroidia > Bacteroidales > JACJXF01. Next base: position 16,247 of record CAYGFI010000074.1, on the reverse strand, counting down.
CCACTGCTGTTATCATCCTGTTATAATCCATCCGTTTTAATAATTTGTGCAAAATTAGAAAATTGCAGCACTATTTAGGTATATATAATATTTAATAACCAGAATAATCATTTTAGAGTAATCCAGTTTTCAATATTATCGGTTGTAATGAATGTTTCTCCACTGCATGTAATCGGATTTGCATCACGAATAGCTTTTGAAATTATCAGGTCTTCCCTTGAGTTCACTCCGCGGGAGGAATATTCCTGGAAAACATCATCGGTGATGACTTCAAAATAAGATACCATCCTACCTTGACGACTGGGGTCATTAACAATCACTGAAATATCAGACATGGTTTCAAACCCGATATGTGTACCTAATTGATCACCTGCAACCACTTTGTCATCAACATTGGGATTTCCAAGTGTATTAATATGAAAGATTGAGAACCGGAATGCAGGATATTCTGAAGCTTCTATTTCGATTTTTGTTCCTGCCCATTCTTGTTCGATTCTTGTAATTTTACCGGTAACAGGGCAGTAGATTTTAATACTCGACCAATCCACATTCATTTCCGGCTCAAAATAGTGTTTCATGCTCCTGCAATGCTCAAATGCATCAGAATAATCGTGACCGTATGACGATCTGAACCTGGAAATCCTGTAAATTTTATTGAGATCAATATAATTTACTGTAACGAACCTTGGAATGCCACTCTTTTCAATGTCCCAGATATCCTTTGCAGGTACAACATCATCTTTCTTCGCGCAACCTGATAACATGATCAGAAATGAGTATAAGAAGAGCCTTGAAACCGAATTTAAAATTCGCTTTTGCATAGCCTTGCATTAACTCATGCAAGTTAAGGTTTTATCAAGACAATTTCCAATAATGAGGTTTTGTTAAAATGTGAATGCATTTTGAAAATTTATATTAAAGGATGAATATTTAAAATCTGTGTTTAGAAAATATAAATCAAATATTTTGTGGGTTAATAAAAACTCCTTAATTTACATCATTAAATTTTCACTTGATACAAACAATATATATCGAAGGTACAAGAAAAACTCCCACGATATCACTCGACCCTAAAGGTATTATAAAAATTGAAGGGCGATCGATACCGGAGGATGCTGAATTGTTTTTCAAGGATCTACTCGTATGGTTGAATATGTATGTTACTTCAGGCAACAAATCCACACGTGTTGATCTTGCATTTGAATATCTTAACAGCGGGACCTCCAAAATTATGCTTCAACTGCTAAATGCTTTAAATGAATTAGTGCATGACGGTCATAAACTTAACGTTAACTGGTATTTTGAAGAAGGGGATGACGATATATTTGAAAGAGGTGAATATTTCGAATCCCTCCTGGGACTGAAAATCAATTTTATCGAACTTGAATAAATTACTTTTTGATAATTTTTATACCAGGCATTAATTAAAATTTTTCTTTATACTGAATTAAAGGATACATCGAATACAAACACATGAAAAGTTATAATAAAATGAAAAGAGATTTTTTATTGAACAGGAGTATATTATTTTTCGTTTTTATTTGGATATCAATGATCGCAGGTATGATTTCATGTACTGTTCCCACAGAAAAAACTGAAGGAGTGCAGCATCCCGAATGGCTTAAGGATGCTACATTGTATGAAGTAAATATCCGGCAATTTACGCCTGAGGGAACTTTCAATGCTTTCTCTGAGCACCTGGAGAGACTAAAAGACCTTGGGGTAGATATTATTTGGCTGATGCCAATAAATCCGATTGGGGAGAAAAACCGAAAAGGATCTTTGGGCAGCTATTATTCTGTTAAGGATTATTACAAAGTAAATCCGGAATTTGGAACCATGGAGGATTTCAAATCTATGGTAGCAAAGGCACACGAAAATGATATAAAGGTCATCATCGACTGGGTTCCGAATCATTCTTCCTGGGATAACACATTAACTGTTGAGCATCCTGAATTCTATATGAAAGACTCAACCGGCAATTTCAAACCTCTTTTTGACTGGACTGATGTTATTCAATTCGATTATGACCAGCCCGGATTAAGACAGTATATGATAGACGCGTTAAAATTCTGGATAACAGAAACAGATATCGATGGGTTCCGTTTTGATGTGGCACACATGATCCCTGTAAGCTTTTGGAATACAGTCCGTCCAGCTCTTTATGAGGTAAAGGAAGTTTTCATGCTGGCAGAATCCGATCAGCCGATGCTTAATAAAGAAGCGTTTGACGCTACTTATGACTGGAAATTGCATCATATCATGAACCAGGTGGCACAGGGAAAAATGAATGTGAAAAATATCGATATGCATTTTGCTTATGTCGATAGTGCATATCCTCCCAATTCAATTCTGATGGAGTTTACTTCAAACCATGACGAAAACTCATGGAATGGTACTGAATACGAAAGACTCGGCGATGCTGTAAAAGCATTTGCTGTATTCAGCTATATGATTCCGGGAATGCCTTTAATTTACAACGGACAAGAAGTATGTATGAAAAAACGTTTGCGTTTCTTTGAAAAGGATACAATCGACTGGACCGATTGTGAAATGATTGAATTCTATACCACTTTGAATAATCTTAAAGCGGATAATGAAGCCTTATTTGCCGGTTCTGAAGGTGGTAAGATGAAAAGAGTTAAAGGGAACGGCGATTCAAGGGTTTTTGCATTTACAAGAGAAACTGACAGGAACAAATTGTTTGTAATCCTGAATTTTTCATCGGAGCCTATTGATTTTGAACCTAAGAATGAAGATAATCACGGACTTTTCACCGATGTCTTTACCGGCGAACTTTTAAACTTATCATATGATGATGCAATAAGTTTACAAGCCTGGGATTATAAGGTTTATTTGTCGGAGGAGTGATCTAAATCACTAATACCTTAGCCTTAACCCACTCTCTCGCATTCACAAACGCCTCAATCCATGGAGTAATCTCATCATCCTTACGTTCAGCGGGATAGTTACCACATTGCCAGGTCATGAAAGAACGCTCAAGATGCGGCATCATTGCGAAATGTCTTCCGTTCTCCGAACAAATACCGGCCGTGTTAAAGTCCGAATCATTTGGATTTCCCGGGTATCCCGGGTAGCTATATTTTATTACGATATTATATGTATTCTCGTTGTATGGGAAGTGAAACTGTCCTTCACCGTGCGCCACCCATATCCCGAGCCTCATACCTTCGAGAGTATGCATCATGACAGAATTGTTTTTTGTTATTTCAACATTCAGGAAATTTGATTCGAACTTATGCGACGCGTTAAAGAGCATTTTTGGCTTTTCTTTATGTTCGGGATAAATAAGCCCCAGTTCTATCATCAACTGACAACCATTACAAACGCCAAGGCTAAGGGTGTCAGTTCTTTTATAGAAATTTTCAAGCGCCAGCCGGGCTTTTTCATTATATCGGAATGCCCCGGCCCATCCTTTGGCTGAGCCAAGTACATCAGAATTGGAAAATCCTCCCACGAAAACAATCATATTGAGGTCTTCCAGGTTTTCCCTCCCGCTAATCAGGTCGGTCATGTGAACGTCTTTCACGTCAAATCCTGCCAGATACATAATGTATGCCATTTCACGATCTCCGTTTACACCCTTTTCACGGATAATGGCAGCCCTGATACCTGTCTTTGTTCTCCGTTCAGGATCAATATCATACGTTTTAAACTTACCGCTAAAATTTTTGAAATCGAAGCTCAGTTTTTGTTTTTTATAATTTTCAAACCTTTCAGCAGCATACTTTTCACCCGATTGCTTCCTGTCGAGCAGGTAGGATGTATTGAACCATTTCTCCCTAAAATGATCGATATCAAGATCGATGCCCGCCGTTGATGTTTTAATTCGAAGTACACGCTCCTTAAGCGGTTTGCCAATCATACTGAATTTTACTCCCGTGGATTCAAGAACGGGAAGTACCAGATTTTTATTTTTTACCTGAATTACAACTCCGGGGTTTTCAGAAAACAGAAGCTTCACAATATTGTTTTTAATATCTCCGCTTAAATCGATTTCCATTCCTCCTCTGGTATTTGAAAAATTCATTTCCAAAAGGGTGGTCATTAAGCCACCACCAGAAATATCATGACCGGCGAGAATTAGTCCTGAGTCAACAAGAGTCTGTATGGCATTAAATCCTTTTACAAAAGCAGCAGGGTTCTTCACCGTCGGAGCCTCTTTTCCGATGAAATTCAGGGCCTGTGCCAGGCTGCTGCCACCAAGTTTCAGTTCATCACCCGATAAGTCAATATGAAACAGGAATGTTGAAGTATCAGGTATAACAACCGGTTCAACGATTTTACGCACATCACTGACCTCAGCTCCTGCTGAAATGATAACGGTTCCCGGAGAATAAACTACTTCGTCCCTGTACTTCTGTGTCATGGAAAGTGAGTCTTTTCCTGTCGGTATATTAATACCCAGGGAAATAGCAAAATCGCTTGCAGCTTGCACAGCCTCATATAAGCGCGCATCTTCGCCGGGATTCTTACAGGGCCACATCCAGTTGGCTGAAAGACTGATGCTGCGAATATGATCCGACAACGGAGCCCAGACGATATTGGTCAGAGCCTCCGCCATGGCAAGTACCGAACCGGCTTTAGGATCAACAAGTCCTGCAGCGGGTGCGTGACCTATTGAGGTTGCAATACCCTTTTTCCCACGGTAATCAAGCGCTACAGCGCCCAGGTTATTCAGTGGGAGCTGCAATTCGCCTGCACATTGCTGTTTAGCAACTTTGCCTGTTACCGACCGGTCAACTTTGTTGGTTAGCCAGTCTTTGCAGGCTACACTTTCCAGTTGAAGTACAATTTCGGCATATTCTTTTATTTTTTCGGAGTCGTATTTTACTTCATTGAAACTGGCAGGTATTGTGTTGTCAACCAGTATGGTTTTCGGAGGATTTCCAAAAAAGTCTGTCATATCCAGGTCAATCGGACTCACATTTTGTACGGGATCCACAAAGCGAAAACGATGATCTCCGGTTATTTTCCCGATAATATAAAATGGAGCTCTTTCCCTTTCGGAAATCAACCGTAATTCTTCAACATCCGGCTTACTGATTACCAGTCCCATGCGTTCCTGAGACTCATTACCAACTATTTCACGCGCTGAGAGGGTTGGATCGCCAACAGGTAGTTTGCTTATATCGATTTCGCCACCCGTTGCTTCCACCAATTCGGACAGACAGTTCAAATGACCTCCAGCGCCATGATCATGAATGGAAATAATACTGTTATTTTCTGATTCTGAAATAGCCCTGATAGCGTTATAAACACGCTTTTGCATCTCAGGATTTGCTCTCTGGACAGCGTTAAGTTCAATGCTGTTACCATACTCACCGGTGGCTACTGATGATACTGCTCCACCTCCCATTCCAATCCGGTAATTATCTCCCCCAAGAAGAATCACGACATCATCTTTTTGAGGAACATCTTTTTTGCTATCTTTAAGTTTTCCGTATCCTACTCCACCTGCAAGCATAATGACCTTATCAAATCCGAATTTTTTCAGGTTCTCAAAATGCTCGAATGTAAGCAGACTTCCGCAAATCAGGGGCTGACCGAATTTGTTGCCGAAATCGCTGGCCCCGTTGGAGGCCTTGATCAGGATTTCTTCGGGTGATTGGTAGAGCCATTCACGTTCAGGAATTTTTTTTTCCCAGCTTCGTCCACCATCCGGACGGGGATAAGATGTCATATAAACGGCAGTTCCTGCCATGGGAAGAGCACCCTTACCACCACCAATACGGTCGCGAATTTCACCACCAGTGCCTGTTGCAGCTCCGTTGAAAGGTTCAACAGTTGTTGGGAAATTATGAGTCTCGGCTTTCAGTGAGAGTACGGTCTTAACATCGCTGACTTCAAAAAAGTCCGCTTTGTCCTGGGTGGCCGGTGCAAACTGCTCAATAATGGGTCCTTCGTTAAAGGAACAATTATCCTGGTATGCTGAAACTATTTTATTTGGATTGATTTTGGATGTTAAACGGATCAGGCTGAATAAACTGGATTTTTTCTCTTCTCCGTTAATAATAAAGATACCGTTAAATATTTTGTGACGACAATGCTCCGAATTAACCTGTGAGAAACCAAAGACCTCGCTGTCGGTGAGGTTACGGTTGATTCTCATACTTAAATCCCTGAGATATTCAATTTCCTCAGAATTCAGGGCAAGACCTTCTTTTTCGTTATATGCAGCAATATCATCAATATACAAAACAGGATCAGGCTTTTTTGCGACATAAAAAACGGACTGATTCAGTCCGTCGTAATGAGCCTGTAACATCGGATCGAATTTACCTTTGTATGTGCTTAAAGAAAGATATTCTTCAATGCGGAATATCCCTGTAACGCCCATATTCAATGTAATTTCAACAGCATTGGTACTCCAGGGTGTGATCATTTCCTTTCGCGGACCGACAAAAAGCCCTTGCACCTCTTCACTATCAATTAAATTCGCCTCATCAAACAGCCAATTAAGTTTGATGATATCCGTCGACGGAAGTTTGTGTAAAATCTGAACTGCAATTATATTTTTGTTTTTCGTTCTGAAAAAAAGTACCATGAAGATTCAATTATTATCTAAAACGTTACTATCTAAACCGTTAATTTCATTCATTTGAGAATAAATCCAGTTTCAAAGATAATGATATTGGAACTTATAATGAATAAATGAAAGCTATAATCGATTAACATTTTTGTACATAAGTGTTAACAAAGTGATAAAGGTTTCCCGGCAAACAACTTTAAAACTTTTTGACTCCTTACTCAAAAAATTCCCCGGAATCAACTAATTTAGCCAAAATTTACCGCCTCATTAGCTCAGTGGTAGAGCAGCTGATTCGTAATCAGCAGGTCGAGGGTTCAACTCCCTTGTGAGGCTCAGATTATGAAGAAAAACTTTTCCTTTGAAGCCGTAATCTTTGACCTGGATGGGGTTATTACCAAAACAGCTCTGGTTCACTCCACTGCATGGACACGCATGTTCAATGATTACCTTATTTTCAGAAGTAAGACATACAATGAGGAACATAAAGTTTTTACACATGAATTCGACTACCTTCCATATGTAGATGGTAAACCAAGGTATAAAGGGGTTTCTGATTTCCTGTCTTCCCGATCCATTCAGATTCCGTTTGGAACTCCGGCAGATTCTGTTGAAATGGAAACTATATGCGGACTTGGAAACCGGAAAAACAAATATTTTAATATTATTCTGGAAACTGAAGGTGTAGAGGTTTATGATTCTACTATCAGCCTCATCCATGAATTAATATCCCATGATATAAAAACCGGTGTAGCCTCTTCCAGCGCTAATTGTCGAAAGGTGCTTGAAAGGGCAGGAATATTAAATCTGTTTCAAACCCGGGTTGATGGTGAGGTTTCTGTACTACTTCATCTTAAAGGTAAACCAGAGCCAGACATATTTACTACAGCCTGTGATCTTCTTAAGGTAAAATATAAACTCGGCGTTGTTGTAGAAGATGCTGTAAGTGGTGTTCAGGCAGGAAGAAAGGGAAACTTTGGTCTTGTCCTTGGGATTGCGAGGGAAGGGAATGCAGCCGAATTACTTAAAAACGGGGCACACAAAGTTGTTTCAGATATTTCAGAACTTGGTGGAATCTATGGTCTGGAGAGGGAATTTGTTAATTTTCTTAAGTAATTGAGTATTGAGCTTCCAAATTCTTTACTAACATCCTAATAGAAATTGTTCAAAAATAAATTGGTTAAAAATGAAATTATCAATTTTAGCCACTATTTTTGAATAATCAGACTAATTCATAAAGTAATGATTGGAGCTATCCTGGTAATACGTGATGAACATGTCAATGCCGCGGAACTTATTGCTAAAAAGATTCTTGAAGAAAGAGAAAAGAATCCGAAAAATTATAAGTTTATTGTTGGAATTTCTGGTGAATCGGGTTCCGGTAAATCCGAAATATCTCACTCTTTGGGTCTGAGATTGAAAAAAGAACACATTCGGGTGAAGGTTCTTCATACAGATAATTATTATACTGTACCACCGCTTTTACTTTCAGAATGGAGAAAAGCAAAGGGTATTGAAACCGTTGGAGTAAATGAATACGACTGGAATCTCATTCACCGGAATATTCAGGATTTTAAAGAAGACAGGGAGTCCATGATGCCTTTAATCGATATAATTCCTGAGCAGATTGATAAACTTATCACTGACTTTAAAAAGATTGACCTGCTTGTAATCGATGGTTTGTATGCCATTAAATCGGATGGGGTCGACCTGCGGATTTTTATTGAGTTGACTAATGCAGAATTAATATCATCAGGAAAAGCTTCAGAAAAAACAGAAATAAGCGAGTTTGCTTTAAGTGTTATGGAAAAAGAACATCAGAATGTTATTTCATTAAGGCATCTGAGCGATTTGATCATAAATAAGCGTTACCAGGTACTTGATTCGAAGACAAATATGCCAATTTAACTTGCTTCACACTAGTATTTTAACCGCACATCAAGAAATCCGCCTTTTACGATCCAGCAATCGATGTCGCATGCATCAGCAATATAACGGCTAACCATCCTGTCACCATCAATAGCTATTATGGTATCACTTTCCTTACGGTAATAAGCTTTTACAGAATAATACTCATTTACCGGAACCAGAAGATAAGATGTCGGTTTAGAAACCTCACCTTCCCAGCTTAGTGTACCTGATTCAATATTTCCTTTATAGAATATCAGGAATACAGAATCGTATACGCTATTTATGGTAAGCTGAACTTCTAATTCGAAACTGTCGGGTTCATTATTAAAACATTCGGCGCAATTAACCTCCAGCGTAGAATTTCCTCCTTCGCATGAAAAGGCAATTAAAAAAGTTATAACTATGGACAAAACTACCAGATTTCTCTTCATCCTTAAATTATTTAAAGGCAGGTCAATAATCCCGTTCTACTTATTAAATTCAAAAAAACAATAATAATGACAAATCACATGAAAAGTTGACTTTATTCAAGCCAGCTGATTCCTTTGTTTGTATAGCTTCTCTTAATAAGACTAATATTTATGCAAATCCCCAGAGTGAACCTGCCAGGTTTTATTTCCGGAGTTTTATAATCTATATATTGGTAACCAAGCCAGGATCTTATACTATTGGTTGAGTAAAACCATCCTGCAGAGGGAGATGTAATAAACCTTTTTTGGGGATTTTTATCGCTGCCCCTATATCCCCCAAAAGAGAAAAATTCATTAACTCCGACATAGGGACCCGTAGAAAAGTTGTTATCCCTTATAAAACTGAATTTTTTATCTAATCCTGCATAGAAAAAATACCTTTTTTCCCAGTATTGATAGGTTAATGAGTTCGAAACTTCAAAAAGAACCCGGTTTGCCGCGGGCCGGAATCCGAATCCGCCGTTTAATGATATACCATATTTATTATCGAATGTACCTACTTGTATACCGGTCATAAAATCTGTGAAATTAAAGTCCAGGTAAGGGCCAAATGAAAGTGTGTTAAAATGAGGATTAATATTATATTTTGCCCCATTGCTTCGTAAAAGCTCAATAATTTCATCATCTTTACTATATCGGGCAATTTCCATAATGGTATATCCGGAGCCGGTTTTCTGATTCACATCTGCGCCCATGTTAATAAGAGTTTCAGTTAACTCAAAATTGGATGCAGCCACTGCAAATGTAAGGGCAGTATAACCGCCCTTATTTATAATATGAATATCAGCTCCTTTTTCAATCAGGAGCAATGCCACATCAACATTATCATTTTGTATTGCAGTCATGAGGGCAGTATATCCATTAAAATCTACTGCATTGATAGAAGCTCCGTTTTGCAAAAGAAGATCTGCTGCTTCCAGACAATTGTTATAGGCTGCCGTAATCAGTGGTGTATTGCCATCATTGTCGGCAAGTTCCAAATCGGCGCCATAAAAAACCAGCATATCCATAACGTCGAAATTATTTAACGCGGCAGCGAAATGCACTGCTGTTACTCCCTCAATATCCCTGATATTAAGTTCAGCTTTTTTACTTACGAGGTATTCTGAAATTTCATAATGGTTTAGTTTTGACGCAACTATCAATGCTGTGGCCCCGTTAAATGGTTTTTTATTGATATCGGCATCTCTTTCCACAAGTAATTTAACAAGTTCAATATTTCCGTTTTCAGAGGCATACATTAAAGGTGTCACTCCTTCAACAGTTGAGGTATTTATACTTGCTCCTCGGTTTAACAGAAGTATAATACTGCCGATATCAGATTTATTTGCAGCGAGTAAAAGATTATAATTATCGTCCCAGGGAACAAAATAGCTGGTGTCGCCAATCTCAGTTGTCTGTGAGAATAGACACAGGGAGAACAGAGTAAGAAACAGCGCCAGAATTATTTTAGTGTGAGGGCATTTATTTGGGACCATCTAAAGAAACATTTTGATATAAAAATAGAATATTTCTGAGTAAAAGTTTGATGTCTGCCGGATATTTATTTTTGTCACCGTGGCAGAGGAGGGTTAACGATGAGAATTAAATGTATCAGCTTCCCATTTCAAGCTGATTTTTCACAAGATTAAAGTAATGACCCTTTAAGCGACTGAGTTCTCCATGTGTACCCTTTTCCACAATGCGGCCTTTATCGAGAACTACAATCTGGTGGGCATCTTTTACTGTACTCAACCGGTGAGCTACAACAATAACTGTTCTGCTTTTATAAAACTCAAACAGATTCTGCATAATGGTACGTTCATTATTAGCGTCCAGCGAACTTGTTCCCTCATCAAGCAAGAGAAAGTCAGGAGTTTTATAAATCGCCCGTGCAATGAGAATCCGTTGTTTTTCTCCACCACTCAGGTTTTGTCCTTCCTGACCGATTTTTGTATTGTATCCCAGGGGAAGAGACTCAATAAAGTCACTGATATTTGCCAGCCGGGCAGAATATGCTAATTTCTGAGGATCGATAAAATTTTCTCCCAATGCAATATTTCTTGCTATTGAATCGGAGAAGAGATAACCATTTTGAAGCACTACACCACAACGCTTTCTCCAGCGGTTTGGGCTCATATTACGCAAATTCTGATCCCCAATTTGTATTTCTCCTTCCGTGGGAGGATAGTAACCCAGAAGCATCTTAATTAGTGTGGTTTTGCCGCTCCCGCTATTACCAACAATGGCGGTAACTTTATTTTCAGGGATTTCCAGATCCAGATTTTTTAAAACAAAAGCAGAATAAGGGCCTTCATAACGGAAAGATAAATTTTTAACGGTAATTTTCTTTCCTGCAGGCTGAATCTTCATCAGCTCGTTTTCATCTTCTTCATTCTTATTCTCATGAATTTCACCCAGACGTTCAAGACTGATCCTTGCATCCTGTGTACTTCGCAGGAAGCCAACCATTTGCTCAATAGGGCCGTTAAGCTGTCCCAGAATATAGGATACAGCCAGCATCATACCCAGTGTCATTTCACCACTTACGACTGCCGAAGCTGCCAGAAAAGTCACAATGATATTCTTGATTTCATTAATCAGAACACCACCGGCCATTTGGTATTGATTCAGAGACAATCCGCGAATATTGATCTTGAAAAGTGATGACTGAACGTTTTCCCATTCCCATCTTTTATCTCTTTCGGCATTGTTGAGTTTTATTTCCTCAATCCCTGATATGATTTGTATAATTTTTCCCTGGTTATCCGACATTTTCATAAACCTTTTAAAATCCAGTTCTCTTCTTTTCTTCATAAAAAGGTTAATCCAGAGGAAGTACAACATAGAACCTATTAGAAAAACCCCAAGGATCTTAAGACTGTAAATCCCCAGAACAATAGAAAAAATGACCAGGTTGAAAAAAGAGAAAAGAATACTGAGGGAAGAGGTAGTTAGAAAGCTCTCGATGCGTCTGTGATCGTTGATGCGTTGAAGGATATCTCCAATAAGTTTGCTGTCGAAGAAACCAATGGGTAGCTTCATTAGTTTTACTAAAAAATCAGAGATAAGTGAAATGTTAATTCGGGAGCTGAGGTGAAGTAATATCCAGCCCCTGATAAAATCCACGGTCTGTCTGCTGATTACCACCACAAGCTGGGCAATAAGTATCAGATAAATAAAACTAAGATCACGATTGTTTATACCATAATCGACAATGCTCTGAGTGAGAAAGGGAAGGATCAGTTGCAGAATACTACCGATAAAAACGCCAAGGAACAGTTGAAACAGGAAGTTACGGTAAGATTTCAGATAGGAAAATAGAAACCTAAAGTTGGACTTATTTATTTTCTCCCCTGTCTGGTTGTAAAACTCCGGGCCCGGCTCAAGTAGTAAGGCGAGGCCTTTATTTTCACCTTTCTCCTTATTGCTGAGCCAGTTATTCATAAACTCGGGCTTTAAATATGAGATAAGCCCAAAAGCAGGATCAGCAGTATATATTTTATTTTTCGTGATCTTATACACTACTATAAAATGATTCTGATTCCAGTGTACAATAAGTGGGAGTGGGGCTTCCCTGGAAAGCTGCTCAAAATTCAATGTTACACCGAGAGTACGAAAGCCAATTGATTCGGCCGCTTCGCTAATGCCCATCAGGGAAACCCCTTCACGTGTAATAAAACACTTTTCACGCAAAGTCTGGAGGGAGAAATTACGACCGTAGTGCTTCGCGACCATCCTCAGGCAGGTTGGACCGCAATCCATTGCATCATATTGATTATAAAAGGGGAATTTAGCCATTGGATGATTTCAACCGCTAAATTTAAAGATAATTTTGAAAAAAAATATTTTTATTAATGTTTTACTCTTCGAAGGATAACTTTGGCTTTCTTTTGATAAGGATTTCTGAAAGAACTCAGCTTTTCTAATAAAGGTTTGGCTTCTTTAATTTGTCCTTCATGCAGGTAGGATAGTGAAAGATAAAAACTCGCCGAAGACCATTTTAACGGTTTTTCAAATGACAAAATACGGGTAAAGGATTTACATGCCTCTGGAAAATCATTTCTTTCCATGGAAATTAATCCAAGAAACAGTAAAGATAATTCATTATCATCCTCTGAATCATATATTTGGTTTGAATTAACAGGAGCTGAACCAGGATCCGAACGCTTATAATCAGGATAAGCAGATTTTAATTTTTGATCATCAAAAACAAGAGTTTTAAGCTCATTATCAGCACTCGGATTATAAAACATGGAATAAGCTTGTTGCGATGTTAATTCTTGTATGCCTGACAAATATCCAATAATTAATTTGCCCGCAAAAAAGGATAAAACAACAATGGCAGCTATTCCGGCATACAGTATGAAATTTTTAAATATTCCGGTTGATTTATTTTTTCTTGTTTGTTTGAGAGTTTTCAGAAATTCAGCCTCTTTCCCGGAAGCATCTGAAATAATATGACCAGTTAAAGGATTGATTTGAAATGATACGTTTTCATCTTCGTTAGAATGTGCATCGGTAAAAGGATATGAAATTTCATTGTTGTGAAATCTTTTATAATCTCCTTCTATTTCAAGCCTTTGTGAGAAGGTTAATTCGTTAAGTATGGGGTCATCCTCCTTTTTCACAATTGGAGAGTATAATTCGTTCTCCATGATCAGATTAATTT
>CAYGFI010000074.1:1518-2655 GCA_964349045.1 uncultured Chitinophaga sp. | reverse complement strand
GATATGCATTGTAAAGTTCTCTCAATTCAATTTGCTCCTGCAATTCCTTTTCAAAATTTATTCTTTCACTTTCCGAGAGCTTTTTTTCAAAATACAAATCTATTTTGTCCTGAATATTCATATTGTACTGATTTAAATTTGGGGTCATTTTTAATTCGTTGCATCAGACTTTTTTTACATCGATATTTTCTATCCATTGTATAATGTGCATTTTGATAGTTCATTATTTTTTGGATTTCTTCGATTGTCGCATTATTAATATGAAGAATTAACATTTTCTGACAGTCCTTGCTTAATTGGTCAAAATGTTTGTAAAATAGCTGTTTTATCCTGTCATTATTATCATTGATTTCCGGTTCAGCTTCTTCAACCATTTCTGGTTCTGATGGGACAAATTTCATTCTTGATATTCTTTTTCTCTTTTCCTGCAACCAAAACTTTTTACAAACAGCATATAGGTAAGTACTGAATTTGCAGGTTAATTCAAGTTCGCCTGTAGATATTTTTTTATAAATAATTATCATACCTTCCTGAAAAACATCTTTGGCATGTTCATGATTGCCACCAGAGTTAATAACCATTCTTTCAACCATAGGGAAACACTCTTTGTAAACATATTGGATCACCCGGTTTTTATGTTCCAATATTCCGCGGATAATTTTAATGTCGGGTAATTGATCCATAATAATCTGATTTTAGGTTTCAACATGAAAATTATAAAAATAAATATTACAATAAGAAATTTGTGAAACGAATTTTCATTTTTATTGCAAATAAAATGATTGACGAACTTTTTATTCCTTATTTTTTTACTTATTATTTGCACATTTCAAGCTTGCACGGATGGTCGAAGGTTATAACTCATATCCAAAAATTATTAACTATGGTATGGGAATGGCTGGTTGGTCGGTAATGATGGTTTGTTTAATAGACGGATTGATCTTCTGTTTTTCAGGGGAATAAAAAAAGGCAGCTCTGATTAGAAAGCTGCCTTTGTAGTCGTCTTAGTTAGTACGAGAAAAAAGGAGAAACAAACTGTTATGCTCAAATATAGAATGAAGATTTTTAATATCCAACTTTTTTTTCTTTACAAGTTGCAATATTTTTTTTTCAATTCGAGTTGTATAATTCTTCAAC
>CAYGFI010000074.1:0-1508 GCA_964349045.1 uncultured Chitinophaga sp. | reverse complement strand
ATTTTTAATTGATTAATATAATGTTTGACAGCATTTTATTGAAAACTTGTAAATCATCAGATTACAATCTTCATTTTATGTAAAATTAGTTTAACAAAAAACTTTACTTTTAAATCGGATAATTAAATGGATACTTACCATCCTTGACAGATCAACTGAAGAATATTAGTAAGAATAGTAATTAAGACAGCTTTAACCATATTTTCTAATGAAGGACATTGAATTATTTTTGAAAGAACACAAATTATGGACAAACGATTTCGACATTAATCATATTGTTGAAATGTTTACTTCTGAAATGAATGCCGGTCTTGAAGACTGTGAAAGTTCTTTACGAATGATTCCTACTTACATTGAAGCTGAAAACAAATTTCTCACCAATGTTCCTGTTTTAGCCATTGATGCCGGGGGAACTAACTTCAGAGCAGCAATTGTTAAATTTAATGAGCAGGGAATACTCCAGATCAGTGACCTGATAAATGAAAGGATGCCTGGTCTGGATGGTGTAATATCAAAAGAAGTTTTTTTTCAGACAATGGCTGCCTATTTGAAGTACCATGCCTCAAAAGCCGACAGAATTGGTTTTTGCTTTTCATACCCCACTGAAATTTATCCAAACAGGGATGGAAAACTCCTGCAATTCTGCAAAGAGGTTCAGGCTCCGGGTGTTATTGGCCGGTTTATTGGTAAGAGTCTTCTTGAAACACTTGATATGACAGATAAAAAGATTGTATTACTTAATGATACTGTTGCTACACTGCTTGCTGGTAAATCTTCTTCTTTCGTAAAAACATATGATTCTTATATCGGGTTTATTCTTGGTACAGGCACCAATACATGCTATATCGAGAAAAATAAGAATGTCCTGAAAAGGACTGAACTTGATAAGACTAAAAGCCAGGTTATAAATATTGAATCCGGTAATTTCTCCAAAGCTCCGAGAACTGATCTTGATGTTTTATTTGATAACACAACCAGTAACCCCGGTGAATATACTTTTGAAAAAATGATTTCAGGCGGATACTTTGGAGGACTGTGCCTTTCGACTCTCAGGACTGCTGCAAAGGAAGGCTTTTTTTCAGAAGACGCAACAAAAAAACTGTTATCGCTATCTGACTTGTCGTCCGAAGATCTGAATAAATTCATTTCAAAATCATTTTCTGGTCGCGGACCATTACACTCATGTATGACAGAAGCTCAGGATGAGAGCAATGCAGTTTGTATTATTGAATCGCTTATTGACCGGACAGCTAAACTAGTAGCAGCAAACCTTGCTGCAGTAGTGCTTAAATCCAATAAAGGAAAATTGGAGGGAAGTCCCATCCTGATAACCATCGAAGGAACCACATTTTATAAATTGCATAATCTTCAGAAACTATTTGAAAAATACTTCAGGGATTATTTATCAGGCGATAAAAAACGTTATTGCGAATTTACCGAAGTAAACCAATCGAGCCTGGTTGGCGCAGCTCTTGCAGGCTTAATTAATTAAATACGTGATATGATTT
>CAYGFI010000073.1:0-22444 GCA_964349045.1 uncultured Chitinophaga sp. | reverse complement strand
GCCTCAGGCAGGATTCTTAATTAATATTAAATAAAAGGTTAAAAGGTCTTTTAATGTTATTTAAATTTCCCCGAACTTTGTACGGTAAATTTTACTTCAGGTCATAATAAAAGTATTAAAATTCAAAAATTAATTAAATGAGCGAATTAATCAATAACTCAAAATTCAGAAAAGAAAAACTTAAAGAGCTTATTCTTAAGTTGCATCAGGGTGAAAATCCTTTGTCAGTGCGGGAAGAGCTAATAAACACCCTTCAAAAGATTCCTTATGGTGAAGTTGTTGAAGTAGAGCAGGAGCTAATCATGGAGGGTTTACCTGAAACTGAGGTACTGAAACTATGTGACATACATGGAGAGGTTCTTGATGGACACATCGATCAGAGCGGGGCACAGGCTATTCCCGTTGGACACCCGGTGGATGTCTTTAATCACGAGAACGAAGAACTACTCAAGGTTGTTCATAAAGCACAGATGCTGTTGGGAAACCTTTATGCCATAACTGACGATAATTTCAAAAACCATACTTTGCAACTTTTAACCTGCTATAACGAATTAATGGATGTGGATAAGCATTACAGGCGTAAAGAATACCTGCTTTTTCCTTTTCTGGAGAAAAATGAAATTACCGGACCGCCAAAAGTTATGTGGGGCAAACACGATGAGATAAGAGAACAATTGAAGGCTTGTATTGAAATACTTCGCACTGAACAACTTAAAAAAACTGATCTTGAAGATGCACTTGAAATACTATTTGCACCTGTACTAAAGGCATTGGCAGATATGACCAAGAAGGAAGCGGAAATATTGTTTCCAATGTGCATGGATGTTCTTACAACTGAAGACTGGTGGAGTATTCATAAACAAACCATTGAATTTGGATTCACTTTATACGATCCGGAGACAGATTGGAAACCTGAAGGTTTGATTACAGACAAATACGATAACACCGGTATATTAAATGAAAACGGATCCATACAATTGCCTTCCGGAAGTTTCAATGCTAAAGAGATCATGGCAATCCTAAACACGCTTCCCGCGGATATGACCTTTGTTGATAAAGATGACAAGGTTAAATACTTTACTCAGGGCAAAGAGAGAATATTTGCCCGGAGTCGATCAATTATTAACCGGGATGTAAGGCTTTGCCATCCTCCGGGAAGTGTACACATCATAGAAAAAATTCTCGATGATTTCAAATCGGGAAGAGCTTCCCATGCACCTTTCTGGATACAAATGCAAGGGAAATTTATCCATATTGAATATTTCGCACTCAGGGATGAAAACGGTGTGTACCTGGGTACCCTCGAATTTTCGCAGAATTTAACAAATGTACGCGGTCTCGAAGGTGAAAAAAGAATTTTATCCTATACAGACAAAAAAGAATAAACATGGAAAAGATAATTATTACGCCAAAAACAAAAATATTTGATTTGTTGGAAGCTTATCCTGAGTTGGAAGATACGTTGATCGCGTCAGCGCCTGAGTTTAAAAAGCTTAAAAATCCGATTCTCAGAAAAACCATAACCCGCATTACCAGTATTGGTCAGGCTGCTATTATCGGTGGTCTTAATGTTGAAGAGCTCGTAAATAAATTTCGTAAACAGGTAGGCCAGGATCGTATTGAAAAACTGGAAGATTCAGGAACAAAATATGTTACTGAATGTCCCGAATGGTTCAATAATAAAGCGATTATTAATACAATTGATATCCGTGATATGCTGAACAGGGGAGAACAGCCTGTGCATGAAGTATTATCAACACTAAAAAGGTTAAAAAATAATGAAATACTGGAAATCATTGCACCGTTTATTCCGGCTCCACTACTGGACAAGACCATAAGCCTGGATTATTTGCATTGGATTGATAAAAAATCAGATGGGGAATTCCGCGTATATTTTAAGAGGTAATTACTTTCCGATACAGAAATTCCTAAAAATATTCCCCAAAACCTCATCAGCGCTGATTTCTCCGGTGATCTGTCCAAGGTAATAAATGACCTGTCTAAGATCCTGCGCCAGCAGATCGGAAGGAAGGTTTGTGGTCAGACCTTCTTTTACCCGTTCCAGATTTTCTGATGCTCTTCGCAACGACTCATAATGTCTTATATTTGAAATTACTACAGCATCTTTGTCAAGATTTCCTAGTTTGGATGCATCTATAAGTACCAGTTCAAGAGTATCAATGTTTACTACATTTTTCGCTGATATTTCAACCAGGTATTCATTTTCTTCAAGATTGAGCATTTCCTTCAATTCATCAGACCTGCTTTTTGATGCCAGATCCGATTTATTAATAACCAAAACCAATTGTTTGTCCTGCTTTGCAATTTGTTTCCTGATTTCCAGAAAAGATCCCGCTATAATTTCAGTTTCATCTGTTGCATCGGCAATCAAAAGAATAATGGATGCCTGCTCAATTTTCTGGTAAGTCCTTCGGATTCCAAGATTTTCAATAATATCGGCAGTTTCCCGGATGCCCGCGGTATCAATGAAACGGAATGTGATTTCCCCGATTCTTACAGTATCTTCAATGGAATCGCGCGTTGTACCCGGTAATTCTGAAACAATAGATTTATCTTCGTTCAAAAGCCGGTTCAGCAGGCTTGATTTCCCTACATTAGGTTTTCCAATAATAGCCACCGGAACCCCGTTTTTAATCACATTCCCGCTTTTAAAGGAAAGTATAAGGCGGTTGGTTTTATCCGACATTTTCAAAACCAGGTTTTTCAGAGCATCCCGGTTTGCAAATTCAACATCCTCCTCGCTGAAATCGAGTTCCAGCTCAATCATAGAAGTAAAATGAAGTAACTCTTTTCTCAAAGTTGCAAGTTCCTTTGAAAATCCACCCCTCATCTGGTTCAGCGCAATCCGGTGTGATGCCCTGTTCTCGGAAGCGATCAGATCAGCTACCGCTTCGGCCTGGGCGAGATCCATCTTCCCATTCAGAAAAGCCCTTTGGGTAAATTCACCCGGTCCGGCCAGTTTTGCCCCATTTTCTATTAATAATTCCAATATCCGCTTTTGTATATAAGGAGAGGCGTGATACGAGATTTCCAGGCTATCTTCACCGGAATAAGAATGTGGAGCTTTAAAGACTGAGACCAGGACTTCATCTAAAACTTCAGCGCCATCGAGGATTTCACCAAAATGTATCGTGTTGGCAGACATGTCCGGTATTTTTTTATTTACCGGGGAAATAAAAATGGAATCGGTAATTTCAAACGATCGCGGACCGGAAAGTCGAATAATGCCTATTGCACCCGATCCTGAAGTTGCCGGTGCGCAAATAGTGGTTTCGAAAATCATAAATACAAGCTTTTCTAATGACTTAAAGTAATTACCCAGCTTCCCGGGTCCCTTATAATGAAATTAAATTCATAATCGATATATGAGTTATATAAGGGAGTGAGCAGACTGTATTTGATACTCCCGCTAAATGGAAACTGTAATTGTTCAAACCCGGTGAAAGATCTTTGCTGGATAATCGATCCGGTTGATCCTGCAAGTGTCAGATTATCAGGGTAAATAGCTGTTCCGTTTCTGATTATTTTTATCATAACCATGCTCCTGGGATCACTGGTTTTCAGAAAATTATAACGGGAAACATTTTGCTTAAGAGTAATCTCATATGGAGGCTCAGGTTTTTTTCCGATATAATTATCCGCCTCCCATATCCCTTCTTCTATGATTAGCTTATCTTCAACATAAAAGCTTAATTTTCCTTTACCATGTCTTTTTCCGTTTAAAAAACCCCCTTCATAAACAGCTCCATTGGAATAATAATATATTCCTTTGCCATGTGGATTCCCCTTTTTAAATGATCCTTCATAACGGTCTGTTCCTTTTGCTTCACCAATTCCATTCGCGAGCCCCTTTTTGCATTCTCCCTTATATTCACCTGACAACTGACTCAATAGAACCTTACATTCCACATTGTCCTGAGCCATTGTTATTTTCGCAAATGACATGGAAAAAACAATAAGTACTAAACTAAACCAATTTAATTGTCTCATATTTAATAATTTATTGTTTTGATTTATAAATTTCGAAAAATACAAGTTAGATTTAAAACCTTTGAATACCAATTTTCTTCCGGAAATTCTTAAGTTTGCACAACTGATTTCATTCAGGAAAAGTAATAAAAAATCCATTTTAAAAAGTATTTCATGAGCGTTTTACTGAATAAAAATTCTAAAGTCATAGTACAGGGATTTACAGGAAGCGAAGGCACCTTTCATGCACAGCAAATGATTGAATACGGAACGAATCTAGTTGGAGGAGTAACCCCCGGGAAAGGAGGACAGGATCATATTGGTCGTCCGGTTTTCAATACGGTGGAAGAGGCTGTCAAATCAACGGGCGCCGATACTTCCGTAATTTTTGTGCCTCCGGCCTTTGCAGCCGACGCTATCATGGAAGCAGCCGATGCAGGAATAAAACTGATAATTACAATTACTGAGGGAATACCGGTTTCAGACATGGTTAAAGTAAAAGAGTACCTGGAAGGAAAAGAAGCCCGCCTGATTGGCCCAAATTGTCCGGGTATTATTACTCCAGGTGAAGCTAAAGTGGGTATCATGCCCGGATTTATTCATAAAAAAGGGAATATTGGCATCGTATCGCGCAGTGGCACACTTACCTATGAAGCGGTAGACCAGGTTACCAAGGCAGGACTCGGACAATCGACCTGTATCGGAATTGGCGGCGACCCTATTGTTGGAACAACAACACTTGATGCAATAAAATTATTCATGGATGATGATGAAACAAAAGGAATCATTATGATAGGCGAAATCGGAGGCAGTATGGAGACCGATGCTGCTTACTGGATACAAAAGAACGGCACCAAACCTGTTGTTGGCTTTATAGCAGGTCAGACTGCACCCAAAGGCAGAAGAATGGGTCATGCCGGAGCTATCATCGGGGGCAAAGCTGATACGGCTGCAGCCAAGATGGAAATTATGAAAGAATGCGGGATCAGAGTTGTTGAATCTCCTGCTGATCTTGGAATGACTATAGCTCTGCTGCTTAAATAAAAATAATATTAAGCGCAGATCCCGACATTGCATCAGGAACGCAAATGACGCAAATTTAACAGAAGTTAATCGTAACATAGAAACCGCGTATTCCTTTGCGCCCTTGCGTTCAGCCACAGGCTGATCAGCGCTTAATTTTTAATCCTTTTGCATAAAACAAATAAATCCCTTTTCTTTGTTCGGAAATTTAAAAAAACTCACACATGGAAAACCTTAAAGGTAAAACTGCAATTGTTACAGGCGCTGCAAGAGGAATTGGAAGACAAATTGCACTAAGTTTTGCAAAAGAAGGCGCAGATGTTGCCTTTACTGATTTGAAAATTGATGAGAATTTGCAGTCGCTTGAAAAAGAGTTGGCTGATCTGGGAGTAAAAGGAAAGGGATATGCCTCAGATGCAAGCAATTATAAACAAACTGACGAAGTCGTAGAGCAGATAGTTAAAGATTTCGGTAAAGTAGATATTCTTATCAATAATGCAGGAATAACCCGTGATACGCTATTAATGCGTATGGACGAAGAAACATGGGACCTGGTTATTAAAGTTAACCTGAAATCAGTTTTTAACTTTACCAAAGCTGTGCAGAAAATCATGTTAAAGCAAAGGTCCGGATCCATTATCAATATGAGCTCAGTGGTGGGTGTATCCGGTAATGCGGGTCAGTCTAATTATTCGGCCTCCAAAGCAGGTATAATCGGTTTTACCAAATCAATAGCTAAAGAATTAGGATCCAGAGGAATACGCTGTAATGCAATCGCACCGGGATTTATCATTACCGATATGACAGCTAAATTATCAGATGAAGTCAGAGAAGAATGGATCAAAGGTATTCCTCTCAGAAGGGGCGGAACACCGGAAGATGTAGCAAAAGTATGCATATTCCTTGGTTCAGACCTTTCTGCATATGTTAGCGGCCAGGTAATAAATGTTTGTGGGGGAATGAATACCTGATAAATTCACAATATTTTTTCCGGGGGATCAGGTTTTATGCAACTCCGAATAAGTTTTTTATTACTTTCATTGCCTGAAATCTGATCTTTTTTTTATGCTACGTATTTTTATCGGTTTCACCCTCATTATTTTAACATCTTCCTGCTCACCAACCAACTGGCTGAGGGTTGACGTAATAGTTCCTGCAGAATATACATTTCCTGATACCGGCAAAATTGTTGTGCTGAATACATCCTATTTACCTGAAGTTATGTATGGCAAGGCAAGTATGATGGCTGATATGACTTCTGCAGAGAAGCTGATTTTTGATACTCTGATAACGACAAATCTTTTTAACGGTTTTTTTTCGGTCTTAAATGAATCTCCAAATGAGAACCTTCGGAATTCTGAATACATTGAACTAAGGGAAAGCGATACCATAAACTTTTTACATCCGAAAGAAGCAAAAAAAATTGAGGATTTGTGCACTAGCCTCGATGCAAAATACATAATTGCAATGGAGTACTATGGATTTAAAAGTAAGAGGGTCCAGGATGTTTCTGAATGGAGTGGCTGGGAAATAAACCTTGATGTATCCTTTTTGGCCACCTGGCGAATTTACAACAATAAAGGTGAAATTCTTGATCAGGTTATTGAAACTGACACTCTTTACTGGTATTCAAACTATGATTATTATGATCCTGTTCCTGAGCTACCTGATGCTGTTCGTGAAGCTTTTTTCATTGCCGGGGAAAATTATGCAAAGCGTATCAGCCCTTTCTGGAGAAATATTGCACGCTCATATTACCAGATCTATAGTTTCGGGAATGATATTTCACTAGACAGGGGACAGCTTCTGGAGCTTAAAACCGGTGGTAATAGAAACCAGGCATTTAAGGCATGCTATAATCTTGCTGTGGTGAGTGAGTCGGAAGATAAGCTGCAGGAAGCAATTGCATGGCTTAAGGAAGCTAAAACAATAAAAGAATCAGAATATACGGATTTTTACATGGATAAGCTTCAAAAGCGAATGGAAATAAGGGAAAAACTGGATATTCAATCAGGTATTAAATAAATAATTGTAAAAATGTACAACACCATATTTTTTTTATTACTGGCTATTATTATTATAAGTTTTGTATTCGAAAAAATACTTGATTATCTTAATCTGAAGCATGTTTTTCCCGAACTTCCTGCTGAAGTTTCTGATGTTTTTGATGCAGCTAGTTATAAGAAATCACAGGAATACAAGAGTGTAAATATTCGTTTCTCATTCATAATGAGCAGTTTCAGTCTTCTTTTAACTCTATTGATGCTTTTTCTTGGCGGTTTTGGTTGGGTGAATGACCTGGCTTTTACCGTTTTCAACAATTATATTGCGGTTGCATTGCTGTTTTTTGGGATCTTGATGCTTGCCTCTGATATTCTTACCACACCATTTTCGGTTTACGATACCTTTGTTATTGAAGAAAAGTTCGGGTTCAATAAAACAACGCCAAAAACATTTCTATTCGACAAATTAAAAGGCTGGTTGCTTGGCGCTATTATCGGGGGAGGATTACTTTCGCTGATTATCTGGTTTTTTCAGTTGTCCGGAGAATATTTCTGGCTTTTCGCATGGGCAGTAATTGGAGTTTTTACCATCCTGATGACGATGTTTTACTCTCAACTTATTGTTCCACTGTTTAATAAGCAAACTCTCCTTGAAGAAGGACCCTTAAAAGAAGCTATCCGGCACATGTCGGATAAAACAGGTTTTAAACTTGATAATGTTTATGTTATTGACGGATCAAAGCGATCAACAAAAGCTAATGCATATTTTACGGGTCTTGGAGCGAAAAAAAGAATTGTATTGTATGATACTTTGATCAATGATCTGAATATTGAGGAAATTGTTGCAGTTTTAGCTCATGAAATTGGTCATTACAAGAAGAAGCATAGTCTTAAAGGGACGGTTAGTGGTCTGTTTCAGGCTGGTCTGACTCTTTTTCTTTTCTCCCTGTTTATAAATAACCCATCCTTATCTGCCGCGTTGAATGTTGAAGAACCAAATTTCCATATTTCTCTCATTGCATTCGGAATTCTTTACAGTCCGGTTTCTATGGTAAGCGGCATTTTAACAGGTTTTGTAAGCCGTCGCCACGAATACCAGGCAGATCGATATGCCGCTGATTACTCGGACACAAAAGACCTGATATCCGCCTTAAAAAAACTATCCGGAAAGAATCTCAGTAACCTGACACCCCATCCGGTTTATGTATTTTTTCACTATTCTCATCCCACCTTACTTCAGAGGATTAAAGCCTTGGCGAAATTAAAAGATTTAGCGCATTAAAGAATAAATAGTGTCCGGGTAAAATTCTGTCCGTCCACCAAATGCGGACGAAAAGATACAACGACTATATTGATTTCTTTATTATTTACCATGACACCAAGGAATAAAATTCAACAAAAACCAAATTCGGTTGTTTCACTTGCACGTTTGCTTTAATATCCCTGATTAATAAAAAAAAATAAAATCATGTCCGAAAATTCTCCTGATGTTTACATGCCGAACAAAGAACTTTTTAAAAATTCTTATATATCCTCCCTTGAGAATTATAGAGAGATCTATAAAGAGAGTATAAGGGCAGGTTCTGATTTCTGGGAAAAAAACGCTCATGAATTTTTACTCTGGCAGCATGATTTTCAACTTGCAAGCGATTGTGATTTTTCAGAGGGATTAGTTTCCTGGTTCCTGGGAGGTAAACTGAATGCTTGTGAAAATTGTGTTGACAGACATGTAAAAGACAAGGGAGATCATGTCGCAATCATTTGGGAAGCAGATGAGCCGGGTAATGAGCAAAGAATTACTTACAGGGAGCTTCAAAGAAATGTTTCGCGACTTGCTAATGTCTTACGGCACAATGGAATCCGTAAGCGGGACAGGGTTGCTATTTATATGCCGATGATTCCGGAAGCAGTTTATGCAATGCTTGCCTGTGCGCGTATTGGAGCAGTACATTCAGTTGTTTTTGCCGGATTTAGCGCAGAATCACTGCGTGACAGGATAAATGACGCGAAATGCAAGGCAGTGATTACAGCCGATGAAGGAATCAGAGGTAAAAAAATAATTCCCCTGAAAAGAATGGTTGATGAAGCGGTAATGGCATGCCCGAGTGTTGAGCATGTTTTCATAGCAAAACGTACCGGAGCAAAGATACCATTTTATGCTCCGCGGGATATATGGCTTAATGAGGCCATGGCAGGTGAAAGACCCTATTGTCCTATTGAGCATATGGATTCGGAGGATACCTTGTTCCTTCTATATACATCAGGAAGTACCGGCAAGCCAAAAGGAGTATCTCATACAACTGCTGGGTATCTGCTATTTACAGCAATGACACATAAGTATGTTTTCGACTATAAAGACAATGAGATTTATGCATGTGTAGCCGATATTGGTTGGATAACAGGACATTCATACGTTGTATACGGACCCTTGCTAAATGGCGGGACTACCGTTCTTTTTGAAAGTGTACCCAATTACCCGGATGCAGGCAGGTATTGGGAAATGGTCGAACGTCTGAAAATCAACCAGTTTTATACTGCGCCTACAGCGCTAAGAGCTATCCAACGGGAAGGAGATTCTTTTGTAAAAAAATACAACAGGTCAAGCCTCAGGATTCTGGGAACTGTAGGAGAACCAATTAATCCTGATACATGGAAATGGTATTATGATGTGGTGGGTGAGGGTAGATGTTCAATTGTTGACACATGGTGGCAAACTGAGACAGGAGGTATACTTATTTCTCCTCTTCCGGGAGCTATTCCTACTAAACCAGGATCTGCTACTTTACCATTTTTTGGAATTGAACCTGTGCTTTTAAGCGTTGAAGGTGAAGAGCTTACCGATATAGCAGCTTCAGGGCTTCTGGCGATAAAAAGTCCATGGCCCAGCATGGCACGGACTATACAGGGAGATCACGCCAGGTTTTTCGAAACCTATCTGAATCAATATAAAGGGTATTACCTTACAGGTGACGGAGCCACCAGGGATGCGGATGGTTATTACTGGCTAACCGGACGTGTTGACGATGTGTTGAATGTTTCGGGTCATCGGATTGGATCTGCAGAGATCGAAAGCGCCCTGGTATCACATCCATTCTGTTCTGAAGCTGCTGTAATTGGATACCCACACCCAATTAAAGGAGAGGGAATTTTTGCATTTGTTATATTAAGAGATGGTTATGAAGCAGATGAAGAACTGGTCGGAGAATTAAGAAATGAGGTGAGACGTCACATCGGAGCATTTGCAACTCCTGACCAGATTTTAATAGCGCCTGCATTGCCAAAAACCCGATCGGGAAAGATCATGCGAAGAATACTCAGGAATATTGCTGCCGGTCAGACTGACGACATGGGAGATATTACAACCCTTGCTGATCCATCTGTTGTTGAGGCCTTGATAGAATTGAGGGGGGGAATTGGTTAGTTTTATTTTACAGGGTGAAAGTGAGTATTAGTAAGTAGTAGTGAGTTGTTTCAACAATGAAAATGTTTAGGTGATCATGAAAAAAATACTTTTAATTAATCTGCTGATAATAAGCTTAATGGCTAAGGCCTGTGGACAACAAACACCAAATGATTCAGAAAAAATCAGTAACATGGAGGATTTAACAATAAAAAATGGCAAGGACAAACCTTTTAATGAATTAGATGCGTTCGAAAAGCATGTTTTGCTGGAAAAGGGTACTGAGAGAGCGTGGACAGGTATTTACACGGAATTTAAAGAAAAAGGCGCTTATATATGTAAGCAATGCAATGCTCCTTTATACCGCTCGAATGATAAGTTCGATTCACACTGCGGATGGCCCAGTTTTGATGATGAGATTCCCGGTGCTGTGAAAAAAAAGAAAGATGCCGATGGCATGAGAACCGAAATTATCTGTAATAATTGCAGCGGACACCTTGGTCATGTTTTTGAAGGAGAGAAAATGACTGCAAAAAATACCCGGCACTGCGTGAATTCTGTTTCGATTAAGTTTGTTCCGGCAAATAAGGATTAATTATCTTATTTGCTTTCCTGTCTAAAAGTATTAAATTTGCGATGCTTTTAACATTTTAATACCTTTAGCGGGAGTAGCTCAGGGGTAGAGCATCAGCTTCCCAAGCTGAGGGTCGAGGGTTCGAATCCCTTTTCCCGCTCATTTAACAGACAGGTTACTGGACCTGTCTTTTGTTATTGTTTTGTGATTAATCCGATTAATGTCCCAATAATTTTCTTATTAGAATTAATTAATGAATGCAGCTATAATAACTATCGGTGATGAAATCCTGATCGGACAGATAATTGATACCAATTCTGCCTGGATAGCTGAAGGACTCAATCTTCTGGGAGTTAAAGTGGATGAAATTCTTTCAATATCAGATGATTCCAGGCATATTAAAGATACACTAAAACGTTATGAGGGAAATAAAGAACTAATTATTATTACCGGGGGATTGGGGCCCACGAAAGATGATATTACAAAGATAACTCTCGCAGAGTATTTTAAAACTGAACTAAAAATGAATTCTGAAGTTCTTGCTCATATTGAGGTCCTTTTTAATCAGCGTGGAATGCGTGTTTCTGAAGTAAATCGTTTGCAAGCCATGTTACCGGTGAAATGCAAGTTATTACATAACCCGTCGGGAACTGCTGCCGGTATGTGGTTTGAGAGGGGAGGATCTGTTTTTATTTCATTACCCGGTGTGCCTTATGAATTAAAAGACATTTATCATCAGTCCCTTCTCCCTGAGCTCCAAAAAGTGATTAAAGGAAGTGTTATTGTTCACAGAACCATAATGACACAAGGCATCCCGGAATCAATTTTATCAGAAAGGATCAAAGACTGGGAAGGAGCTTTACCCGTGAATGTTAAATTAGCCTACCTGCCGCGACCCGGAATTGTGAGATTACGATTGACTGCAACGGGAAAATCAACTATTGGTGCTAAAGAGATACTTGAAGCAGAGATACAGAAATTATTGAAAATCATTCGGGAAGATGTTTATTGTCTTGAGGACGTTCCACTGGAAAAAGTTGTTGCTGATTTACTAAATGTCCATTCGCTTACCCTGGCAACTGCAGAAAGTTGTACGGGAGGTTCCATTGCTAAACTTATTACATCCATGCCCGGTAGTTCCCGGTATTTTAAGGGTAGTATCGTGGCATATGATAATTCAGTTAAGGAAAGTATTTTAAACGTAAAAAATGAATCCATACAAATGTATGGCGCTGTAAGTCAGCAGGTTGTTGAAGAAATGGCAGAAGGTATCCGGTTAAAGCTAGGAGTTGATTATTCAATTGCCACATCCGGAATTGCAGGACCTGATGGAGGATCGGAAATGAAGCCTGTAGGTACCACATGGATCGCTATTTCATCGGCAGAAAAAACCATTTCGCGAAAATTTCTTTTTGGCGAACACAGGGGCAGAAATGTTGAGAAAGCCACATTGACAGCTCTTAATATGCTGAGAAAGATAATTTTAACACTGGAATAGCCCTAATAAAAAAGATGTGATTTTTTTTAATTATTATATTGATTATTAAAAAGAAAATACCTTACTTTGCGGTCTGTTTGAAAAATCCATAGAAATTCGAAAGAAATGTCACGAGTTTGTCAGATTACGGGAAAGAAAATGATAACGGGAAACAATGTTTCTCATTCCAAAAAAAGAACCAGAAGAAAGTTTTATCCCAACCTGTTCGATAAGAAGTTTTATTTTTCTGAAGAAGAGCGATGGGTAAGGCTTAAGGTATCCGCAAAGGGTATTCGCATTATTAATAAAAAAGGCCTTGGGCTGGCACTTACTGAAGCTAAAGAAAAAGGCTTTCTTGCAACTTACTAATAGTAAAAAATCAGATTGAAATGGCAAAGAAAGGTAAAGGTAACCGTATACAGGTAATTCTGGAATGTACTGAACACAAGGAAAGTGGCCAGCCGGGTACCTCACGTTACATAACCACCAAAAACAGGAAAAATACTCCTGAGAGGATGGAATTGAAAAAATACAATCCAATTCTTAAGAAATATACTCTTCACAGAGAAATTAAATAATTAAAGAATTTAGAAATGGCAAAGAAGGTAGTTGCATCGTTACAGACAGGAAAAGGAAAGAATTTTACCAGATGTATAAAAATGGTAAAACAGGAATCGGGTTCCTACTCATTTGAAGAAGGAATTGTACACCTTGATCATGTTAAAGATTTCTTCGCAAAATAAATTTTTACCCCATGATACTATTGAAAAAGCTTTCTTAACAGGGAAGCTTTTTTTATATTAAACCGATATTATTCTTAAATAATTTGATTTGCTGTTGATCAAAGAATAAGTATTAACGATTTTTGATTTTTGAAGGTTTAATTAAATATACCTTTAATTTGGATCATCTAAAATCAATATTTTACATTACTTTTTTTGATTTTTTCATTACAAAGAACATAGTATGTTTTATTAATTAAAGGAATATGGGTTTGTTTTCGGGTCAGAAGAAAGTGGTATTAGAAAAGGGACTTGAAAAGACAAGGGAGAGTGTATTTAAAAAGCTTTCCAGGGCCGTTATAGGAAAATCACGTGTTGATGATGAAGTTCTTGATAATCTTGAAGAAGTATTAATTAGTTCAGATGTTGGGGTTGATACCACCATTAAGATCATCAACCGGATTGAATCAAGAGTTTCCAATGATAAATTTCTCAACACTGATGAGTTAAATCATATTTTAAAGGAAGAAATAGCTTCCTT
The DNA here is from genome assembly GCA_964349045.1 of uncultured Chitinophaga sp. GTDB lineage: Bacteria > Bacteroidota > Bacteroidia > Bacteroidales > JACJXF01. The sequence goes on along the minus strand of CAYGFI010000073.1, from coordinate 8,714 downwards.
GCTGGAAGAAAATAATACCGGGATAGTAAAAGGATTTGATGAGGATTTGGGCAGTAAACCTTATGTAATAATGGTTGTTGGCGTAAATGGTGTTGGGAAAACCACGACTATAGGGAAATTAGCCTACCATTTTAAAGCTGCCGGTAAAAAAGTTGTGTTAGGTGCAGCAGATACTTTCCGGGCAGCGGCAGTTGAACAGCTTACCATATGGGCAGAAAGGGTTGATGTAGAGCTGATTAAACAGCAAATGGGATCCGATCCGGCGTCTGTGGCGTTCGATACCCTTAAATCTGCTGTTAGTTCCGGAGCAGATGTAGTAATTATCGATACTGCAGGCCGGCTGCATAATAAAATAAACCTGATGAGTGAACTCACCAAAATTAAAAGAGTCATGCAAAAACTGGTTCCTGATGCCCCTCATGAAATATTACTGATCCTTGACGGATCTACCGGTCAGAACGCTTTTGAGCAGGCAAAACATTTTACACTTGCTACTGAAATAAATGCTCTTGCACTCACCAAACTCGATGGTACTGCAAAGGGAGGGGTTGTAATCGGGATTTCCGATCAGTTAAAAATACCAGTTAAATATATCGGAGTAGGTGAAAAAATGGAAGATCTGCATATTTTCAACAAACACGAATTTGTCGATTCTTTATTTACAAAATAGGAGAAAACCAGATGAAAGGAAGTAATACCCTTACCTCTTCTTTAAATATTATTACTCTTGGATGTTCGAAAAATCTGGTGGATTCTGAGAAACTCCTGCGTCAGTTTGAGGAAAACGGTTTTATTTCAAGTCATAACTCAGCCGAATTTACAGATGTAGTGATTATAAACACCTGCGGGTTTATCCTGGATGCCAAAAATGAATCCATTGAAACAATTCTCAGCTATGCCCAGGCCAGGAAACAGGGATTTATCAGGAAATTAATTGTAACCGGATGTTTGTCACAGCGTTATGCGGAATCTCTGAGAAAGGAAATCCCGGAAGTTGATGCTTTTTTTGGCGTAAATCAGGAAAAGGAGATACTCAATTCCCTTGGGGGTAACTATCATGCCGGACTTATCAATCAGAGAATACTTACAACACCTTCGCACTACGCATTTCTTAAAGTTGCTGAGGGCTGTAACCGTAGTTGTGCATTCTGTGCAATACCGTTAATAAGAGGAAAACAAGTTTCGGTCCCTGTTGAAAATCTGGTAAGCGAAACACAATTTCTTGTCTCACGCGGTGTAAAAGAGCTCATTCTTATTGCGCAGGATCTTACTTCTTATGGTACTGACCTTTATAAAAAGAAATACCTTGGAACCCTTTTACGCGAACTGGATAAGCAGGAAGGTCTGGAGTGGATAAGACTTCATTATAATTACCCGATGGGATTTCCGACTGATGAAATTATCCCTTTAATGAAAAATAGCGATAAAATCTGCAATTACCTCGATATTCCAATACAACATATAAACGATAGAATTCTTCATAATATGGATCGCGGACATGGCCGCAAAGAAATAGAAGACCTGATAAATGGTTTTAGAAAGGAAATACCCGGTGTGGCAATACGTACCACGCTTATTACAGGTTTCCCGGGAGAAACGGAAGAAGAGTTTCAGGAACTTTATAACTATGTTGAGCAAACCCGATTCGACCGTTTAGGTATATTTATCTATTCAGAAGAGGAGAAAACTCCTGCAGCTTTTAAACTTAAAGATGATATTCCTGAAAAAGTAAAAGAAGAACGAAAGAACCGGATTATGAGTTTGCAGGAAAGTATCTCCCTCGAAAAAAACCTGCAAAAAATTGGATGCGAATATAAGGTGCTGATTGATAGTATAGAAGGCGAATTTTTTGTAGGGAGAACAGAGCATGATAGCCCGGAAATCGACAATGAGGTGCTTATTAATCGAAATTCTTATGATTTAAAACCGGGAGAATTTTGCCGGGTGAAAATTTATGATGCTCAGGAATTTGATTTGTACGCCGAAGTGATATAAAAATCCGAAGTCTGATCTCCGGGTTCATAAGATATTAATTCTTTGATGACAGGTCCTCTTCATGGTCCTTAACTGCATTAGCCGATTTTTGGACTTTAATCTGAATATTTTCTTTTTTCTTATCAAGACCTACCAGAAGCGTATTACCCTGGCTGACATCTGTTTTTATAATTACCTCAGCCATAGGATCCTCCAGGTACTTTTGAATAGCTCTTTTAAGCGGTCTTGCGCCAAATTGAATATCATATCCTTTTTCGATGATAAAATCCTTTGCCTCAGCCGAGAGTTTTATTTGGAAACCAAGCGCAATAATTCTGTCGTACAAACCCTTAAGTTCAATATCAATAATTTTATAGATATCTTCTTTGGTAAGAGTATTGAAAAGAACCACATCATCTATTCTATTAAGGAATTCGGGAGCGAAAGCACGTTTCAACGCTTTTTGTATAACACCTTTAGTATGTTCGTTAGCGGCTTCTGTTTTAGCCTGAGTATTGAAACCAACTCCCTGTCCAAAGTCTTTCAGCTGCCTGGAACCTATATTAGAAGTCATGATAACAATAGTATTCCTGAAATCGATTCTTCTTCCGAGGCTGTCCGTCAACTGACCTTCATCAAGAACCTGCAGCAGGATATGGAAAACATCGGGATGTGCTTTTTCGATTTCATCGAGAAGAACCACAGAGTAGGGTTTTCTTCTGACTTTTTCAGTTAGCTGACCCCCTTCTTCGTAACCTATATATCCCGGGGGAGCTCCAACGAGGCGGGAAATGGAAAATTTTTCCATATACTCGCTCATATCGACCCTTATCAGGTTATCCACAGTGTCGAACAGATATTTGGAAAGGACTTTAGCCAATTGGGTTTTCCCGACTCCTGTAGGGCCCAGGAAGATAAAAGTTCCGATTGGTTTATTTGGATCTTTTAGTCCTGCTCGGTTTCTCTGGATAGCTTTAACTACTTTTGCAATGGCCTCATCCTGACCCACGACGCTACCTCTCAGTTCGTCGGCCATTTTAAGCAATCTCATTCCTTCAGCCTGAGCTATACGTTGTACAGGTACACCGGTCATCATAGCGACCACCTCAGCTACCTTTTCCTCATCGACCACGATGCGGTTTCTGGCAAGTTCACGTTCCCATTTTTGTTTTTCCTGTTCCAGTCTTTCGAAAAGATCCTTTTCCCGGTCGCGGAAACTTGCAGCCCTCTCAAAGTTTTGATTTTTAACAGCTTTAATCTTTTCTTTTTTGGTGTCTTCTATTTCATGTTCAAGAGTAACAATCTTTTCAGGGACAACAATATTTGAGATATGAACCCTTGAACCTGCTTCATCGAGGGCATCAATCGCCTTATCAGGGAGGTGCCGGTCACTGATATAACGTTGGGTAAGTTTCACACAAGCCTGAATTGCTTCCGTTGTATAAGTAACATTATGATGTTCTTCGTATCTTTCTTTTATGTTATTAAGGATTTCGATAGTTTCCTCAGCAGAGGTAGGATTTATCATTACTTTTTGAAAGCGTCTTTCCAGTGCACCATCTTTTTCTATATGCTGGCGGTATTCGTCGAGAGTAGTTGCTCCAATACACTGAATATCGCCACGGGCAAGAGCAGGCTTTAACATATTTGCTGCATCAAGGGAACCAGTAGCTCCACCGGCGCCAACAATAGTATGGATTTCGTCGATAAACAGGATAACGTTATTATTTTTAGCCAATTCGTTCAGGATCGCTTTCATTCTCTCCTCAAACTGACCACGATACTTAGTACCGGCCACAATGGAGGCCAGATCAAGAGTAACGACCCTTTTATCAAAAAGAACTCTGGATACTTTTCTCTGAACGATGCGGTTAGCAAGACCTTCGGCGATAGCTGATTTACCAACCCCGGGTTCACCGATAAGAATTGGGTTATTCTTTTTTCGTCTGCTGAGAATCTGGGCAAGGCGCTCAATTTCGAGCTCACGTCCAACGATCGGATCAAGACGGTCTTCCTCAGCAGCTTTAGTGAGATCAATACCAAAATTATCCAATACAGGAGTTTCAGAAACCGATTTGGGATTTTGAGGATTTTGGGGTTGTTTGCCAGTGCCAAAAGGATTTTTATCATCATCATCATCACTTGGAAAATCAGCCCGGTTTTGTGGTCCTGAGTTTTCCAATTCGGTTCTTACCGCTTCGTAACTAACGTTTTTCTCGTTTAGGAACTGGGTGGCAAAATTATTTTCATCCTTGAGGATTGCCATTAAAAGATGCCCGGTATCAATTATAGTGTCTTTGAGAGCTCTTGCTTCAAGATATACAAGTTTAAGCACTCTCTCAGTATTTTTAAGCAAAGGGAGATTATCGGTATCTGCAATATTTATTATATCATCTTGCCGTATACTGTTTTCTATGGCTTTCCTCACATCAAACAATTCTATCCCTAACATCACGAGAATATCAATAGCAACGCCTTCACCATCCCTAAGTATTCCCAGGAATAAATGTTCCACGCTGAGGTGATTATTCCCTAACCTCACTGCTTCTTCCTTGCTGTAGCTCAGTACGTCTCTGATTCTTTGTGAAAATTTCGCATCCATATATTGAGACTAATATTTGTCAAATAATTGAAGGTTTCAAGTTACATATATACTTGCAAATATAACTATAAAACAAATATCAATTATAAACAGTTCAATGTTGATAATTTTGAACAGGTAGGACCTAATTTTGGAGGGAAATGATTACTTTCGTAGTTCTGAATTTTTTACGCATTTTAGAAGGGAGAATTATTGATTATTGTTTAATAATACGACAGGTATCATGATATCAGATGGAGAAAAGATTTTAAAAGTTAATATCGAGGAGGAAATGAAATCGGCATATATCGATTACTCGATGTCTGTAATAGTATCCCGCGCTCTTCCGGATGTGCGCGACGGCTTAAAACCAGTGCACAGGAGAGTTTTGTTTGGTATGTCGGAATTAGGAGTTAATGCTAACCGTGGATATAAAAAATCGGCAAGAATAGTAGGAGAGGTTCTGGGTAAATATCATCCACATGGAGATACATCGGTATATGATGCCATGGTAAGGATGGCACAACCCTGGTCATTGCGGTATCCATTGGTTGACGGACAAGGAAACTTCGGATCAGTTGACGGAGATAGTCCGGCCGCCATGCGATATACGGAAGCCCGATTGCGCCGGATTGCTGAGGAAACTATGGCCGACCTGGAAAAAAATACTGTGGATTTTCAGAACAATTTTGACGATACACTTCAGGAACCAAGCGTGCTTCCAACGAGAGTTCCTGTATTGCTTATTAACGGGGCATCCGGAATTGCAGTAGGTATGGCCACCAATATGGCACCACACAATCTTTCTGACACAATTGATGCTATTGTTGCTTTCATTGATAATAAAGAGATAGAAATTGAAAATCTGATTGAGATTATTAAAGCGCCTGATTTTCCAACCGGAGGAATCATTTATGGGTACCAGGGAGTTAAGGAATCGTATGAAACTGGCAGGGGAAGAATTGTAGTGCGCTGCAAATCTGAAATTGAAATTACTGATACAGGTAGGGAAAAAATCGTAATAACAGAGATCCCTTATCAGGTTAACAAAGCAGATTTGATCAAAAAGATAGCCGATCTGGTAAATGAGAAGAAAATAGAAGGAATTTCATATGTAAATGATGAATCAGACCGTACCGGAATGAGAATCATCATAATCCTTAAGAAAGAGGCTTTGTCGAGTGTGGTCATGAATACCCTGCTTAAATACACCCTTTTGCAAACCAGCTTTAATGTCAACAACATTGCGTTGGTAAGAGGAAGGCCTAAAGTATTGAACCTTAAGCAATTAATTAACTATTTTGTAGATCACAGACATGAGGTGGTAGTAAGACGAACTCAATATGACCTTGATCAGGCTGAGAAAAGAGCACATATTTTATTAGGGCTCCTGATTGCACTTGATCATCTTGATGAGGTGATTGCGCTTATCAGAGCATCAAAAACACCAGAAGATGCCAGAAATGGATTGATGGAAAAATTCGAATTAAGCGATCTTCAGGCAAGAGCTATATTAGACCTGAGGCTGCAGAAACTTACCGGACTGGAAAGAGAAAAAATCAGGGAGGAGTATGATGAGTTGATGATACAGATTGAATATTTCAAGCAAATTCTCTCTGATGAAGTCCTTCGGATGAAAATCATCAAAGATGAACTAGTTGAGATCAAGGCGAAATATGGAGATGAAAGACGCACTGAAATCGTTCCGAATGCAGAAGAGTTTAATCCTGAAGATTTTTATGCTGATGACGAAATGGTTATAACCATATCAAATCTTGGCTATATAAAGCGTACTCCATTAACTGAATTCAGAACACAGAGCAGGGGAGGAATAGGGTCAAAAGCCACCGGAACCAGGGATGAAGATTTTCTTACTCATTTGTTCAGTGCGACAATGCACAATACCATGCTGTTTTTTACTGAAATGGGAAAGTGCTTCTGGTTAAAGGTTTATGAAATACCTGAAGGAACGAAGACATCAAAAGGACGGGCAATCCAGAATCTGATTAATCTTGAACCCGGTGATAATGTTAAAGCGTACCTTAATGTAAAAAGTCTGAGTGATGAGGAATACCTGAATAATAATTTTATTGTGATGGCCACCCGCAAAGGCACTATCAAAAAAACTTCACTCGAGGCATATTCCCGTCCACGGCAGAATGGCATTAATGCTATTAATATTAAAGAGGGAGATACACTTCTTGAGGCGCTGCTTACGAATGGTAAACATGAGGTTTTATTAGCAGTACGAAGCGGAAAGTCAATTCGGTTTAATGAATCTACTGTAAGGGCAATTGGACGAACCGGTTCCGGGGTAAAAGGAGTGACTCTTGCAGGAAAGGATGATGAAGTAATAGGAATGATTTCGCTGGAAGGTCATACGAATGACGTATTGGTTGTTTCTGAGAAGGGATACGGGAAAAGATCATCAGTTGATGACTATAGGATTACCAATAGAGGAGGAAAAGGAGTTAAGACCTTAAACGTTACTGAAAAAACCGGTAAATTAATTGGTTTTAAATCGGTTACCGACAGTGATGACCTGATGATAATAACAAAAAACGGAACTATTATCCGCTTACCTGTAGAAAAACTCAGAGTTATGGGTAGGGCAACACAGGGAGTCAGGTTAATTAATCTCAGGGAATCGGACGAGATTGCCGCTATAACCAGAGTACCATCAGGAGTTAACAATGGCGGGGAAGAAAATGGTGAAATTGCAGAATCCACAGAGATTACCCTTGAATAATCAAAAAGATATGTTTGGCATTCTATTTGCGTGTAATGGTAAAAATAGTAATTTAGCGTAAAACTTTAAAATACGATCATGATGAAACATCTATTAATCATTTGTCTTGCAGCTATTGGCTTTTCCAGTCTTAAAGCACAGGACGTTTTTATCCCCATCAACTATAGTGCATTAGAAAAAAAGGTTGCGAAAAGCAATGCCGAAATAGCTGATCCTAAAAAAAAGGTTAATCCTAAAACATGGATCCGCAGGGGAGAAATTATGCTTTCTGCTTATGAAGTGGATATAGAACAGATTTATGAAGGAATGAATCCAACTAGTCTTATCCTGTTCTACAAAGAACCTGTTAAAAGTACTGAGGAAATCGACGGGAAAAGCTATGATGTTTACTCTTACGAAAGAGCCAGGTTTTATTTCGACAATAATGCTTTAGTGATGTGGAAAAGGATTAAAATGGCATATGAAAACCCACTTATTGAAGCCTATAACAGCTTTATTAAAGCAGAGGAATTGGATACTAATAGTAAATTATCCGATGATTTACTTGCGGATTACAAAAAGTTGAAAGATCACTTAAAGAAAAATGGTATAAATAATTATTATACAGGAAATAAAGAGGAGGCATTAACTAACTTTGAATTGGTATTAACAATAAATAAACGCTCCCTTTTAAAAAATGTCATTGATACTGTATTGATACAATACTCCGGAATTATTGCCAGAGAAATCCATCAGATTGACAGGGCAATTATGCATTATAAAGTACTGGCATCTGTTGATAATCAACCTAATACTTATTTACTTTTAAAGGAAGATTATTTAAAACAGAAAGATACTTTAAATGCTCTATCTACTATGGAGGAAGCGTTTTCGAAATATCCCGATACTTTAAATGTGGTTGCGAATCTGGTCGATTTATATATCAGAACTGATAAGATACAGGAAGGACTAACTACCATTGAAACTGCATTAAGCCATAATCCTGAAAAAGGAGAGTTTTATTACTGGAAAGGCCGATTGCAGTTAAATACTACTGATGAAGATCGTATAACCCAAGCATTAGCTTCATATGACATGGCTATTTCCAAAAATCCCGAATTATATTATGCATATTACGATATAGGCTTTATATATTTTCTCCAGGGTCAGGATTTATTTACAAGAGCAGGTGAAGAAAAGGATCTGAAATTTCGTGAGGAGATGATTAAAGTGGGTACGGAAAATTATGAACTGGCTGTACCAAATTTAGAGAAAGCGCTTGAATTAAATAAGATAAATAAAGAAATCAGAAGAGAAACTCTGGATACATTAAAGAGGGTTTATTATAAACTTCAAATGACTGAAAAGTATGATGAAGCATCTGAAATGTTAAAAAACTTATAGAATGTAAAAGGGGGAGATATGTAATGC
>CAYGFI010000072.1:0-22565 GCA_964349045.1 uncultured Chitinophaga sp. | reverse complement strand
AAAATAAATTATTATATGATGAACCAAAAAAAAAGAACGGGTAGTTCAATATCTGCTTTTCACAGTTGGAGCCGGAAAAACTATGCGGTATTCAACAGCCTGCATAAAGTAATAAAGATTTGCACATTATGTATTACATACAACATTATAGTTATCCCCGAAAAAACGCAGGCACAGGGAAGTAACGACAGCCTGCAGATCAGAAGCTATGAGATGGACGAAGTGGTGGTCACAGCCGGGCGTACGCCGATTGAAGTACAACAGGCTGCGCGTATCGTTACAGTTATTACCAAATGTGAAATTGAGCGGGCGCCTGCTCAGAACCTTAATGATCTGCTCCGATACATTGCCGGAGTGGATATCCGCCAGCGAGGACCTCTTGGAGCACAAGCCGATATAAGCATCCGCGGCGGAACCTTCGATCAGACTTTAATCCTCCTGAATGGTGTCAACATCTCCGACCCACAAACCGGACATCACAATCTGAACCTGCCGGTAGACATTGAAAGCATAGAACGTATTGAAATTCTGCAAGGTCCAGCGGCTAAATCATTTGGCCCAAATGCCTTCAATGGAGCAATTAATATTATTACCGGTAACAGCAAACCAAATCATATCCGCTTATCGGGAATGTTCGGGCAATACGGGTTGAACAAAACAGCCGGCAATATTTCAAACACCATTGGTAATTTCAAACATTTTATCAGTCTTAACCGGATGTCGTCTGATGGATATATTAAAAATACCGATTTTTCGAACACAAATATATTTTACCAGGCCGGGTACACATCCAAAGCCGGTGCATTTGACTTTCAAACAGGATACAATAAAAAAGATTTCGGAGCAAATAGTTTTTATTCGTTAAAATATCCAAGTCAGTTTGAAGCAACAAAAACAGAATTTGTGAGTTTTAAATATCAAAGCAATACAATAATAAAATTCGCACCAACCTTTTACCTGCGCCGCCATCTCGATCGTTTCGAACTGCGCCGCGATACGATGCCTTTTAATCACCATCAAACCAATACTGCAGGACTGAACCTGAATGTCTGGACAACACATCGTTTCGGAAAAACCAGTCTGGGTATTGATTTTCGGAACGAGCATATTATTAGCAATGTGTTAGGCAATACCCTGAACGTACCTATAGAAACGCCCCATTTCGACAGCGTTTTTTATACAAAATATTACAACCGGATGAACACCAGTATATATGCTGAACATTATGTTTCGTGGAAAAGGTTCACGGTTACTGCAGGCGCTATGGCTCATCATAACTCAAATCTCCCGGGATTCGGAATTTATCCCGGTATTGATGTGAGCTACATGTTGAACGATTATTTCAAATTATATTCGTCTGCCAATAAAACATTACGTATGCCCACCTTTACTGATATGTTTTATAAAAGTCCCACTCAACAAGGCAATTCCGGTTTAAAACCCGAAGAAGCTATTGCACTTGAAGGAGGAATGAAATTCAATAATTCATTTTTCAAAGGCTATATTAGTGTATTCCGGCGTTGGGGCTACAACATGATTGACTGGGTAAAAAATCCTTCTCCGGATAGTATCATCTGGCGAAGTATGAATCATACACAAATAAATTATACCGGGATGGAATGCTCATTGACATTATCACCTCCGAAAGAAAGTACACTTGAAAGAATCCAGTCTATAAGGATATCCTATGCTTTTTTGCAAGCCGATTCGAATCTCAACAATATGCTCTCAAAATACGCGCTCGACTATCTGAGGCACCAGATTACTTCAAGTATTGATGTCAGGATTGCATGGAAACTTAATATCTCTTGTCGATTAACTTATCATGACCGCAATAGTGTTTATCAGGATACTAAAGGACAGGTAGTGTCTTATAAACCATTCTGGTTATCAGATGCAAAGATATATTGGAAAGATACACATTATACTTTGTTTACGGAGGCATCCAATATTTTTAATGCCCACTATTACGATTTTGGAGGTATCATTCAACCCGGAGTATGGTTCAGGGGAGGGATTGTGTTGGATTTGGATTATAAGAAATAAAGTTGAAATGGGGTAAAAAAAGGAGTCAATTTTTGTTACGGTTGTAATGTATTAACCGACCAACAAAATCTGACTTCTTCTTTTACTTTTGGATGGAGACTTTTAATATACATATATCTAATAGACCTTAAGTATATTACAGGTTAGAAGAGATTTATCGGAATAGTATAAACTATTCTTTATTTTTTAATTTTGGATTGTAATTCGATGATTCAATTTTAATGGGACTAATTAAAATACTTATAGCCGACTCACAGGCGCTTACAAGGGAAGGAATTACATCGGTTTTGAAGAATACTGGTAATTACGATATTGTTGGCTCAATTGAATCTAATAATGAGTTATTTGATTTTTTGGAAAATAATACTCCTTCTATTTTGATTATTGATCCATACCGGTTGAATGATTTTTTAATATCTTATTTAGCAAAACTAACCGGGATATTCCCTGTATCCCGCATCCTTGTCCTGACAGGAAATCCTGTTTATGGAAATATGATTAAAATATTAGAATTCGGAATTACCCATATTATATTAAAGGACTGCACTAAAGTTGAGCTGCTAATTGCGCTTACAGCTCTCGAAAAAAATGAAAAATATTTGTGTAAGGAAGTGGTAGAAGCTTTGTTAAAAGAAAACCTCACTATTAGTAAGAACAAGAGTACTGTCACCCATTTAACTAAGAAAGAATTTGAGATCATTCACCTGATAGCGAAAGGCCTTTCAACAAAAGAAATAGCAGCTAAAGATTTTTTAAGTGTTCATACTGTTAATACACATCGAAAGAACATTTTCAAAAAGCTTGGCATTAATAACACCTCCGAGCTTATCATGTATGCCGTTAGGACCGGTATCGTTGACACTACCGAATATTATATCTGAATTATTTTCATACCTGTATTTAGGTATATGAAATACCCAAAACGAGGTATTGTAATGCCTTTCTTATTGCCTAACCTTTGTATTATTAATTTCAGACTGCGGGAGATTAGGAGTTCTGAATTTTAATCGTTACAAATTATGACAAAAGTTGCAAAAAATTTAACGGAACTTATTGGCAATACGCCTTTACTGGAGTTATCAAATTTTAATCAGGCAAATAATACACTGGCAACCATAATAGCCAAGCTTGAATTTTTCAATCCAGGCAGCAGTGTTAAAGACAGAATCGGCTATTCAATGATTAAAGATGGTGAAGAAAAAGGGCTTATAAACAAAGATACAATTATCATTGAGCCCACAAGCGGAAATACAGGGATAGCTCTTGCAATTATCGCTGCTGCTAAAGGATACAAATTAATTCTGACGATGCCCGAAACAATGAGTGTTGAAAGAAGAAATTTATTAAAATCATTAGGCGCTGAGATTGTTTTGACTCCGGGTGAAAAGGGAATGACTGGCGCAATAAATAAAGCGGCAGAACTCACAGAAAATATACCTCATTCATTCATGCCGCAGCAATTTAAAAATCCTGCTAATCCTGAAATACACAGGAGAACTACAGCTGAAGAAATTTGGAGAGGCACAAAAGGTAATGTTGATATTTTTATTGCCGGCATTGGTACCGGAGGCACAATCACAGGTGTTGGAGAGGTTTTTAAAAAGCGCAGGCCTCAAATCAAAATTATAGGTGTTGAACCTGCTGACTCCCCTGTATTGTCCGGAGGTAAACCTGGCCCTCATAAAATCCAGGGTATTGGTGCAGGCTTCGTGCCAGATGTTTTGAACAAATCAGTTATTGATGAAATAATAAAGGTAGAAAATGAAGATGCATTTCGGATTAGTCGTCAATTAGCGCGTACCGAGGGTCTGCTGGTAGGAATATCATCAGGGGCTGCTGTTTATGCTGCCTTGCAAGTGGCCAAACGTCCTGAAAACAAAAGTAAAAAAATCGTTGTCATTTTACCTGACTCGGGTGAACGGTATTTATCAACATCACTTTATAACTTCGATATCATAGAAAACTCTTTATCAGACTTATCAGAAAAACATGCACAACACATAAATTAAACTGTTAAAATCATATCATCATGAAAATAAAGGTAAATGGTAAAGACCAATCAATTCAAAAAAATGCAGTTTCCGTTTCGGAGTTACTAATATGTAATAAAGTTGAGTCAATAGAAATGGTTTCAGTTCAATTAAACGGAATTTTCATTGATAAAAATGATTTTGACAAAATTTCATTGAAAGAAAATGACGAATTGGATTTTCTATATTTTATGGGAGGCGGCGAAAAATAAAGATCCGGAATTAAGGATTATCCTGTACTAAGTCTTAAATATATTACTCTAAAAATGAAATTTGCCACAAAAGCCATACACACGCCATTCAGTAAACAGGATACACATGGCGCTTTACGTATGCCTGTCTACGATAATGTCGCATTTGAAACAATAAATGCAGAGGCGCTTGAAGACGCGTTCAGGGGCGCTAAACCTTTACATGTTTATGCCCGTTTGTCTAATCCAACAGTAGAGCATTTTGAAAACGTTATTAAAAATCTGACCGATTCGTTGGGTGTTATTGCTTTATCATCAGGTATGGCAGCCATTTCCAATGTATTTTTTTGTATAGCTCGGGGAGGTGATAATTTTATTACATCAAAAAATTTATTTGGGAACACCTATTCTTTTTTCGAACACACTTTGAAGCCATTTGGTGTAACATTTAAATATGCTGATTTAACCCGGCCCGGATTTATTGAAAAACTGATCGATGAAAATACACGTGGTATTTTTTTTGAAACTATCACCAATCCTCAACTTGAAGTTGCTGACATCAAAAAAATTGCGGCAATAGGGAAGAATCATCACCTGGTATTGATTGCTGATTCAACTATTACACCGCTCTGCTTTTTAAATGCAAAAGAGGCAGGTATCGATATTGAGGTTATTTCATCAACAAAATACATCTCAGGAGGAGCTACGTCAATGGGTGGGATCATTATTGACCATGGCACATTTGATTGGAACAGCATTCCTAAGTTTTCTCCAGATGCTAAAAAGCATGGCAAATTTACCTTCATTGCTAAGCTAAGAAAAGAAGTATTCAGAAACATAGGCGCTTGCTTATCGGCACATAATGCATATTTACAAACATTGGGGCTGGAAACGTTTCATTTAAGAATAAATAAGTCTTGCCATAATACACAGGTATTAGCCGAATGGCTCGAGAAACAAAAACTGATCACAAGGGTTAATTACCCGGGATTGGCTACTTCTAAGTTTCATCAAACAAGTAAGAAGCAGTATGGTAAACTCCACGGCGCACTATTAACTTTCGATCTGGTAAAAAAAGAATACTGCTTTGAATTTTTAAACAATCTTAAACTCATACGAAGAGCTACTAACCTGAATGACAATAAAACACTGGCTATTCATCCCGCTTCAACCATCTACTGCGAGTATCCGCCAGAAATCCGGAAAGAGCTTGGTGTAAGCGATACGATGATACGGATGGCTGTTGGTATTGAAGAACCGGAAGATCTAATCGAAGATATTTCACAATCGTTAAAATCATTGGCAAAAAACATTAAATAAGAAATTAGAACCAATCAAAAACAGCTATGAATTTTACAGATGTCCAAATTGAAAGGTACAGTCGTCATATCATTTTAAAAGAGGTGGGTGTTGAAGGCCAGATGAAGCTTCTCGAAGGGAAAGTACTGGTGGTAGGTGCAGGCGGACTTGGATCACCTGCAGCTTTATATCTGGCCGCTGCCGGTGTAGGTACTATAGGCATAATCGATAATGATGTGGTTGACATTACCAACCTTCAGCGTCAGATTATTCATACAACATCCGACATCAACCGGCCAAAAGTTATATCTGCCAAAGAAAAAATTGAAAAAATCAATCCGGATGTTAAAACTAAGACCTATCACGAGCTTCTTACATCCGATAATATCAAGGATATCATTTCGGAATACGATTTTATCCTCGATGGTACTGACAATTTTCCTACTAAATTCCTGATCAATGATGCATGCGTTTTTTCAGGTAAGCCCTTTTCACATGGAGGCATTATAAAATTCGATGGTCAAACGATGACCTATACACCCGGAAATACATGTTATCGTTGTGTTTTTAGTGGTCCGCCTCCTAAAGGACTGGTTCCAAGCTGTTCGCAGGCAGGAGTATTAGGATCAGTCGCCGGAATGTTGGGTACCATACAGGCTACCGAAGCATTGAAATATTTAACAGGAATTGGAGAACTTCTCATTAACCGGTTTTTAATATTTAATGCATCATCTATGAGTTTCCGTACAGTTCATTTCAACCGTAATGAAAATTGCCCGGTGTGCGGTATAAACCCCACGATCACCGAATTGAAACTGGAAGAAATGCCGGTATGCGACCTGAAACAAAATTAAAAAATCACACAATCTAAAAATCATAAAAAATCATGGAACGCGAGAAAAAGTTATCTATTATCTGCTTTAGCGGAGATTTCGATAAACTGGTTGCAGCCTTCACGCTCGCGAGCGGCTCGGCTGCGGTCAATTACGAAGTAAATATCTTCTTTACATTTTGGGGCTTAAATGCCATTAAAAAGAAAAAAGGAAGGGTATTCAGTGGTAAAGGATTTCTTGCGCGTTTCTTCGGGTTTCTGATGGGCGGTATCGATAATGTTCCGCTAAGCCGGTTGAATTTCTGCAATATCAGTCCGAAGCTGATGAACTATATGATGAGAAAAAGGAACGTGGCCACTTTAAAAGAACTGATTGATGCATCCATTGCCGTTGGGGTTAAACTTTACACCTGCGAAATGTCGATGCAAATCCTGGGCCTAACTATCAATGATTTTATTCCCGAGGTGAATAAAGAAGTCCTGGGAGTGGCTAAATTCATAGAGATTTCAGAAGGCGGGGACAGAATTTTCATTTAATAATTTTAAAAATGGCAATATTCAATTTAGATATAACTAAGGAACATTGCCCGATGACCTTTGTAAAAACCAAAATACAACTGGCAAAGATCGGAAAGGATGATATACTTGAAGTGTTGGTGACAGAAGGCGAGCCTTTGGAAAACATTCCAAAGAGCGCTACCGAACAAGGTTTTGAGATTTTAGGTATTGAAAATTTGCATGATAATATCTATAAAATACGCATTAAAAAATGATACAAATTAAGCAAGAAATAGTAAATCAAATTATTATACATGCGCAAAAAGTAAACCCCATTGAAGCATGCGGCTACTTAGCCGGTAATGGCGATACGATCACTCAAAGCTATGAAATAATAAACATTGATAACAGTGAAGAACACTTTTCTTTCGATCCGGCTGAACAATTTTCCGTAGTAAGAAAAGCAAGAAATGCAGGATTGGAAATACTGGCCAACTATCACAGTCATCCCAAATCCCCGGCACGCCCGTCGGAAGAAGATATCCGGATGGCTTATGATCCGGATATATTGTATTTCATAATATCATTAGCTGATAAAACTCCACAGATTAAAGCATATAATATTCAACAATCAAAAGTAGAAGAAGAAACCATACAAATAATAAATTAAATATGCCTGATTATGTATTCATTACCAGATAACCTGACAGAAGAGATTGAAAATTACGAAGCTCTTATTTCCGATTTCCTGGATAAGAAAATTGAGCCGGCCAAATTTAAGGCAACGCGTGTGCCAATGGGGATATACGAACAGCGCAAAGACGGCACATTCATGGTTCGAGTTCGCTGCGCGGGTGGCTATATTAGTCCTTTTCAACTAGAACAGGTGGCTGGTATTGCTAAAAAATACAGATCTGAATTGTTGCATATCACTACAAGACAGGATATTCAGATTCAGAATGTTACATTACAGAGTACGGTCAGTATCCTAAAAGACCTGTATCAGACAGGACTGGCAGCCAGGGGAGGTGGTGGTAATACCGTGAGAAATATAATGGCTTCTGTTGATTCGGGTATTGACCCGAATGAAACATTTGATGTTTTTCCTTATGTCATTGCTTTAACTAATAAGTTGATTGCTGAAGCCGATTCCTGGACACTGCCGCGAAAATTCAAGATTGCCTTTTCAAATACAGAAGAAGATACAGCATATGCAACTTTCAACGATTTGGGATTCATTGCTAAAGAAAAGGACGGCGTAAAAGGGTTCAGGGTATTCATTGGCGGCTCGCTTGGCTCTAAACCCATGGTGAGCCCGGTGTTGTTCGACTTTATTCCGGCCGGTGAGATTGGCCTCGTTACCGATGCTGCAAAAAAATTATTTTCACGTTACGGCAATCGTAGAAACAAACACAAAGCCCGCTTGCGTTACGTGTTCTTTAAATTGGGAAAGGAAAATGTTTTCAATTTATATCAACAAATCTATGATGAAGTTAAAACTTTCGGAAAAAACCAAATCATCATTCCCGATATTAAAAGTAAAACAAATTTGCCTACCCTTAAACCCGAAGTTGTCAGCGGTTCAGATTTTGACCTGTGGAAAAAACGATATGTGAAAAAACAAAAACAAGACGGGTTATGCAACATCATCATCCCTTTCGTTTACGGAAATGTTTCGGTTGATATTGCGCACAGTTTAGGTGAATATCTCAGGCAATTTGGCGATGACGTTATCCGGTTCTCAATGCGTCAGAATATTCATTTACGTAATATTCCTGAACAATATCTGGGAAATATTTATAATTACCTGTTAAAAACAGGCATTAATATAGGTGAGCCATTACTGTTGAATACATTGGTATCCTGCACCGGCGCTGATACCTGCCGCCTGGGTATATGTTTATCAAAAGGCGCTTTAAGCAGGTTAAGAAAAGAACTATCTAAAAGTAATTTGGATTTGGATGAATTGGACGATATAAAGATTAATATTTCAGGATGTCCTAATTCCTGCGGACAACAGGCAGCGGCGGATCTTGGTTTTTACGGTAAGGTAGGCCGTAATGACCGTATGTACCCATCGTATATAATTGTGGCCGGTTCTGTTCAGTCCGAATATAACGCAAAACTTGCTGAGCAAGTGGGAGAAATCAGCGCCCGCGATCTGCCTGAGTTCACTGTTAAACTCCTGGAGAAATACCTGGACAAAAAAACCATCTATAAAAACTTCTCGTCATATATTGCATCGGAAGGAAAGACAGGCATAGCTGATTTATGTAGCAAATTCAGTCTTATCCCCAATTTCGAAGAAGATAAGAATTATTATTTTGATTGGGGCAGCGAAAATATCTTTTCATTGGTGGGACGCGGATTAGGCGAATGTTCAGCCGGTCTATTCGACATGATCGACCTGGACATGAATTTGGTCATAAAAAACAAAGAAAAGATTTTACAGACAACAGACAGAACTGCGATTAATGAATATCTGTATGCTATTATATACTCATCATCACGCATGCTGCTCATTACAAAAGGCATTGAACCTAAGAATGATCAGGAATTATTTGATGCTTTTATAAATAAATTCATTGATGAAGGGTTGATCGATCAGAAATATAAATACCTGGTCGAAAAATCTAAACAGAATCCTAACGATAATTTTATTCCTGACAAGGATACAATTTATTTATTATCTGCTAATGTAATAGAGTTATATGAGAGTATGGATGATTCTCTTCAATTCAAAACAGACGCACCAAAACCCGTTATAGTTGATAAAAAGACAGAAGTTGTTAAAATCAAAGACTTTAGAGGAATAAAATGTCCGTTGAATTTTGTTAAAACAAAAATTGAACTTTCGGCCTTAAAATCAGGCGATCTTTTGGAAATACTGCTTGATGATGGTGAACCCATAGAGAATGTACCAGGCTCAGTTAAAAGTGAAGGACACAACATTATAAAACAGGACAGGATAGATAACTACTGGTCGGTTTTGATACAAAAAAGGTAACCCGATATGCACAAACGAAAACGAAGGAGTATTCTAAAAGCTATATCATAGAGATTAATAGGTACGTTAGACACTTTTCTTATCTCTTTCCTGATCACGGGTAAATTTAAGTTTGCTATTTCCATCAGCGGCAATGAATTACTTACAAAATTTTCTTTATACTTTATGCACGAAAGGATTTGGAATAAGATAAAATTTGGAAAAGAAAAATATCAAATAGAGTATGAAATCTGTATCAAAAAAATATTTACCTGTCGGGTTTGATATTACAAATAAAAAAATTATGATCATAGGTGGTGGCAGAATCGCATTACAAAAATTATTAGCGCTTTCACCATTTACTGATAACATTACGATCTTATCAAAAGAAATCTGTGAAAAGATCCGGCAAACCGGCTATACTCAGATAATAAAAGAATATCATCCCGGCGATTTGCAGCATTATTCAATTGTATACGCCTGTACAAATAACCGTGAGGTAAATGTCCAGATTAAAACGCATGCATCTAAGCTTGGCATGTTGGTGAATGTTGTAGATGATCCGTCTTTATGCGATTTCATCTCTCCTGCAGTATTTAAAAATGATTACCTGACCATTGCCGTGAGTTCAAACGGCGTAAATGTTAAAAAAGCCATTGAATGGAGAAATAAAATAAAACATTTAATGGAGAATGATCCAGTTGAAAAAAATTGAACATGAACAGGCTTAAAATAGTAACTCGTTCGGGTAACCTGGCAATCAAACAGGTTGAGGAATTAATGATGCTTCTTCCAGATGTTACATACGAGATATTAAAAATTCAAAGCGATGGCGATAAACACAAAGAGATATCATTGTTTACTAATACACCAACAGATTTTTTTACCCGTGAACTTGATGAAGCGATCGTATCAGGCGAAGGAGACATAGCCATTCATTCAGCCAAAGATCTGCCGTATCCTTTACCGGCAGGTCTTGATGTCATTGCTTTAACTGATTCGTCTGATCAGACCGACTGCCTGGGCTTATCAGAACTCATCACTGAAATATTACCTTTCAAAACGCATGCATTACAAGGACAATTGGCTGTTGTTGCAAAAAAAGAAAATGGGTTACTCAAAGAACTCTTCTCTTCTATTGATTACCGAAAAAAATACGGTAAGGTTTACATTGCCGGCTTTGGGCCGGGTGACCCGGAATTACTCACAATAAAAGCACAGAAGGCATTACAACAGGCAGATATTATTTTTTATGACAGTTTGTTGGATGATACCTACCTCGAAAACTTTAAAGGTAAAAAGATCAAAGCAGGTAAACGAAAAGATCTGCACATGAAAGAACAGGATGAGATCAATGAACTGTTATACAGAGCGGCTATCAGCGGTAAAAAGGTAGTGCGGATCAAAGGCGGCGACCCCATGATCTTTGGCCGTGGCGGTGAGGAGTTCTGTTATCTGAAACAACGACTGATCGATGTGGAGATCATTCCTGGCATCACTTCCGCTTTGGCGGCCGCAGCCATTGCCGGCATTCCTCTTACCCAGCGAAATATCTCTTCATCAGTGGCTTTTTGCACAGGGCATCCTGAAAGCAGTATCCACATCCCCGATACAGATACGATCGTATTTTACATGCCGGCATCGAATTTACACATCATTCTGAATAAACTGATCGAAGCAGGAAAACCAACGAATACACCCGTTGCCCTTATTGAAAACATTTCATTACCCGGGCAACGAATAATTACCGGAAGGTTATGTGAAATCCTGAAAGGAACAAACATATTTCAAAGCCCTTTACTCCTAATTGCCGGTAATACCGTAATGGTAAATCATTCTATAAAAAAATAGACTAAGTTTGCATAAAAAAGACGGTATTCATGAAGATTCTCATCGTTGAAGACGAAATAGAACTGTCGGAGTCGATTGTAACGTATCTGAAGATCGAGGGTTATTTGTGCGAATATGCGCTTACCTGCGATTCGGCAATCGAAAAGATTTCCCTGTATGAATACGATATTATAGTGGTCGATCTCAATTTACCCGATGGAAACGGAATTCAAATCATCAAAAAACTGAAAGAATCGGATTTTAAAGGGGGAATTATTATAACCTCGGCACGCGAAACTCTCGAAGATCGCATTTTAGGGCTTAACAGCGGCGCTGACGATTATCTGATCAAACCTTTTCACCTGGCTGAACTGAATGCACGTATTAAATCGCTTACCCGACGCGTATTTTTCAAAGGCAACAATAATATTACTCTGAACGAAATAAAAATTATACCCAATGCGCATGAGGTTTACATAAAAGGAACGTTAATAGATTTAACAAAGAAAGAATTCGATTTGCTGCTTTTCCTGGCAACCAATAAGGACAAGGTACTTTCAAAGGAATCTATTGCAGAGCATCTTTGGGGCGATTATATCGATTCGACTGATTCGTTCGATTTTGTGTATGCTCACATAAAAAATTTACGAAAAAAACTCATTGAAAAAGGGGTGGGTAACTATTTGCAGACGGTTTATGGTGTCGGATATAAATTTGTTGAAAAGTGAAATTACTTACAAAAACCACTTTATTTTTTCTTACCATCGCGCTTTTTGTCCTTTTTGTGGGAGGAATAGTATTCTATTTCTCGTTCCGTTATATGATTACCCGCGAGATAAAAAGAGAATTGTTCACAGAAATGCATCAGGTCATTCTGCACCCACCCCGGAGTAATATCATTGGCATCGATTCCCTGGTTTACGATTTACCCGTGCATTATCAGATTATCCCGATTAACGAAATTCAAAAGCCGACCTTTATTTTCAGCGACACCCTGTTATACGATAATATTATAGGCCGTTACCAGAATTTTCGTACTATCAGATACGAAACTATATTAGGTGGAAAGCCTGTACGGATCTCCATTTCCAAATCGTTGCTGGTTTCAGACGAACTTGTTGAGTATGTGGCTTTTGTAATACTGGCTCTTTCCCTCATCCTCTTATTATTTATCATTGGATCAAACAATTACTTTTTTTCACGAATCTGGGGAAATTTCTTTAAAACCATTGATGTAATTAAAAATTACAATATTTCCGATACGGAAGGAATAACATTTACAGAATCAGAAATCACAGAGTTTAACCAGTTAAACCATGTATTTGAAACGATGCACGAGCGCATTAAACAAGATTACCAGAATCTTAAAGAGTTTATCGAGAACATTTCGCACGAAATACAAAACCCTCTCGCTATAATTAAATCCAGAGTAGACTTGCTTCAGCAAAACGAAAACCTTGAT
The DNA here is from genome assembly GCA_964349045.1 of uncultured Chitinophaga sp. Taxonomy (GTDB): domain Bacteria; phylum Bacteroidota; class Bacteroidia; order Bacteroidales; genus JACJXF01. The sequence goes on along the minus strand of CAYGFI010000072.1, from coordinate 9,391 downwards.
AAATCGCAGGCTGAACTGATACAATCCATTCAAAGTAACACTATCAGGTTGTCCAATCTTAACAAATCACTTATTTTACTTTCTAAAATCGACAATAACCAGTTCCATATTAGAGAAAAGGTAGAGATTGTTGATAATATTAATCTGCATCTCGATAATTTCGAAGATATTATTCAATCAAAAAATATTTCGGTCCACAAAGATTTTAAAAATCAGATACTTATTATGGCTGATCCCAGTCTGATAAGTATATTACTTCTGAACCTTCTGAAAAATTCAATTTATCATAATCTTCCTTCCGGCACTATTGAAATCATAACTGAATCAGATACACTGATCATCAGGAATTCTGGCAAGGAACTGGATATCAATCCGGAAGATCTGTTTAAACGATTCATCAAATCATCAAATAAGCCCGATTCTATTGGATTAGGTCTTGCTATTGTAAAAAAAATATGTGATTATTATAACTTCACTATTCATTACACCTGTCAGGATAATTTTCACATCATCATAATTATTTTCAAATAGCCTGAAATTTATTGCAATTTTATAGGCTCCATATTAAAAATTCCAATTTAATTCAATATTGAGCTAATATATTAGCGTCCAAACTATATTTTAGATGATAGCTATTCTGGGTATTAGTCACAAATCTGCTCCGGTGAGTGTAAGAGAGTTATATGCATTTGATGAGCAGGAAAAAATAAATTTTACGGATTGTATTAAAATAAAACTTCAGCTCGAAAGCATCGTCATTTTATCAACTTGCAACCGTACTGAAATTTATTTTAATACCCGTATGGAGAATGAAAGTGAAGTTTACCAACTGATAACCGGTGAGTTAATTAAATTTAAAAAAAATGTTAAAGATGATCTCCGGAATTTTTATTTCTTCGCCAGGGGCATGGCTGTAGAACAGCTTTTTAAAGTTGCGTCGGGGCTCGAGTCGATGGTGTTAGGCGAAGAACAGATTCTCGGCCAGGTAAAAGAAGCTTTTCGTTATGCCCAAACCATTAAACTAACCGATTGCATTATTTCAAGGTTATTTATAAAAGCTATTGAGGCAGGCAAGAGGGTACGAACAGAAACTCATATTAACAGGGGCGCAGCATCCATCAGTTATGCTGCTGTGGAACTTTGTTACGAGATATTTCCCGACCTTCAGAATCGTACTATTATGGTAATTGGCGCAGGTCAGACAGGAGATCTTATTCTGCAATGCATGCTGAAAAAAAATCATCCTGTTTTTTTTATTGCAAACAGGACTTTCTCTAAAGCCGCCGAACTGGCTGAGAAATACTCCGGAAATGCGATCGAACTTTCAGCCATCGAATCGAAAATTTCCCAGTGCGACCTTATAATTACTGCCACATCATCAAAGGAACATCTCGTTACCAGGGATATGGCTGCAAAAGCTATGGCCAGCAGAGAAAATAAGACCCAGGTTTATATCGATCTTTCAGTACCATCAAACATTACCGAAAGCGTAAATGAGATTGAAAATGTACACTATTATGGCGTTGACGATTTGAGGGCTGTGGTAATAAAAACTGTGGAACGGAGAAAATCAGCCATCGATCACAGCATGGAGATTATTTCGGAGGTGCAGGACGAATTTATGGAATGGCTCGATATTCAGAACCTTACACCAACCATTATTTCCATTAAGGAAAATATGAAAAATATTCAGCAAGCTGAACTTGAAGGTTTTATAAAGGTCAGGAAAATTAAGGAACATGAATTGATTGAACAATATTCAGAGCATATCTCAGAAAAGTATGCACAGATATTTATCAAAAAACTTAAACAGGTCACTGATAACGGTAAAAACCCGGAATATATAAAGGCTATTAATAATTTATTTGAGCCTATTGAAAATGATTAATCGCCCTGTAATAATTGCTACCCGTGGAAGCAAATTAGCTCTTTACCAGTCACAGAAAGTAAAAGAGGAACTTGAAAAACACTTCCCTGAAAAAGTCTTCCAAATACAAATTATTAAAACCAAAGGAGATAAGATACTGGATGTAGCTCTTTCTGAAATCGGGGATAAGGGCCTCTTCACAAGGGAACTGGAAAATTCACTGCTTCAGAACGAAGCCGATATGGCTGTTCACAGTTTAAAAGATATGCCCACTGAATTGCCTGAAGGACTAACAATTGCCGGGGTACTGGAGCGCGGCGAAGTTCGCGATGCCCTGGTAAGCATAAAAGGGAAAAAACTAGCTGAGCTTGATGAAAATGATATTGTTGCAACTTCAAGTCTGCGGCGAAAGGCTCAGCTTCTTCATTTTAACAGTAAACTCATAATTGTTGATATCAGGGGCAATGTCGACACCCGGGTGCAAAAAATGGAAGATGGATATTGTACTGCATTGATAATGGCGGCTGCCGGATTACAGCGGTTAGGTTACCAGGATAAGATTTCTGAAATTCTCGACCCGGCTATCATGGCTCCCGCTGTAAGCCAGGGAGCTATTGCAATAGAAATAAGGGAAAATGATTATGAAACTGAATCTTTGATATTAGAAATTAATCACGTCCCCTCTTTCATTGCTGTGAAGGCTGAAAGAGTTTTTCTCAGTACACTTGAAGGCGGATGTCAGGTTCCAATTGGCTGCTTTTCAGAATCAGATGGCAAAAAATTTAAAATATCAGGGATTGTTTCTTATTTAGACGGTTCAGTAATGTTGAAAGATTCTGTCGAAGGAGAAATCAATACCGCCGATAAAACGGCCCTTATGCTGGCTAAGCGCTTTCTTGATAAAGGAGCTCAGGAAATGATTCGTGAAATAAGAACCTTGAACAATATATGATACTTCAGGGAAAAGTTTTTATATCAACAGTCAGCATTCATAAATCAGTTGAAATAAGGAATATTTTTGAACAATTGGGTGCAACAGTGGTTGATTTTCCCATGACAGAATTGTTGGCAGTGGAGCAAACTCCTGCCATTCAAAAAGCTATATGGCAAATTGAAAAATTTCAATGGATTATTTTTACCAGTGCAAACGGGGTAAGATATTTCCATCGTTTATTAAAAGAAATTGGTAAAGTCTCCAAAATCCCATCAGGGGTAAAAATAGCTGCTGTAGGAGTTAAAACTGCGTTGGAGTTGGAAAATAACGGTAGAAATGCAGATTATTCCGGTACTAAGAATACAGCCGAAAATCTTGTAAATGAATTAATGGAAAAGGAGTCTCTGGCAAATCTTAACATCTTGCTCCCACTTGGGAATCTTGCTCCTGGTACTCTGCAGACGAGACTTTCAAAAATTGCTAACGTTACACGCATCGATGTGTATAAGACAGTAAAAACTGTAGTTACCGATACTGAACCTATAGAACGGATTAAAAAAAACCGCTACGATCTGGTTTTATTCACCAGCCCTTCGGGTGTTGTGAACTTTGCTGACACTGTAGAACCTGAATATGTAAATAGAGAACTAAGAGTTGCCAGTATCGGGGAAGTAACCACCCGTGCTGCGGAGCGGTATGGTTTAACATGTATGATAACTGCCGGAACTTCCACATACGAAGGCCTGGCAAATGAAATTATTAATTATTATAAAATTAAAAACTAAAGTTATGTCATTCCCTGTAACACGTTTAAGAAGACTAAGAAAGAATCCCATTTTACTAAAAATGGTAATGGAAACCACTATTTCGCTTGACGATTTTATTATGCCGCTGTTTGTTTGTCCCGGTTCCAGAGTGAAAAACCCAATTAGTTCCATGCCAGGCAATTACCAGATGTCCGTCGACAATATTGTAGATGAATGTAAACAGTTGGTGGATAAAGGAATTAAAGCAGTTTTGCTTTTCGGAATACCCGATCATAAAGATGAAACAGGAATTGGAGCTGCCAGCGATGATTCAATAGTACAGCTAGCCATCAAAGCTGTCAAGAAAGAGATCAGTGATATATTTCTTATCGCCGATATCTGCAATTGCGAATACACCACCCATGGACATTGCGGTACCATTGTGAACGGTGATGTTGATAATGACTTAACACTTGAAACACTTGCACAACAGGCATTATCGTTTGCACGCGTAGGTGTTGATATGGTTGCCCCGAGCGATATGATGGACGGCCGTGTAGGCCGGATACGCCATGCACTTGACGACCAGGGATTTTCTGATCTTCCCATAATGGCATATTCTGCCAAGTATGCATCGGCTTTTTACGGACCATTTCGCGAAGCTGCAGAAAGCGCTCCAAAGTTTGGTAACCGTTCTTCATATCAGATGAATCCGGCAAACTCTGATGAAGCTATGCGCGAAATTGCTCTCGATATCGAAGAAGGGGCTGATATTATTATGGTAAAACCGGCGTTAAGTTATCTTGATGTAATACGCCGTGCCAAAGACGAATTTAATATCCCTATTGCTGCTTACAATGTGAGCGGTGAATTTTCGATGGTGAAAGCCGCTGCCGAGAAAGGCTGGATCGACGAGAAACGTATTGTCCGCGAGATTCTTACATCAATAAAAAGAGCCGGCTCCGATATTATCCTTACTTATCATGCCAGGGATATGGCAGATTGGTTGTAATACTATTGAAACTTCAATAACTTTTTATTTCATAGAATTTCTCATGAACATACAAAACAGCATAAACGAATTCAAACGCGCACAGGAAAGCATTCCGGGCGGCGTAAACTCACCTGTACGGGCATTTAAGAGTGTACATGGCGATCCGGTTTTTATAAAACAGGCAAAAGGAGCCCGGATAACTGATATTGACGGTAACGAATATATAGACTTTGTAAGTTCATGGGGACCAATGATCTTAGGTCATGCTGATGAAAGAGTCATAAACGCCATTCAAATGGCTGCTGTACTTGGAACAAGCTATGGAGCGCCCACTATTGCCGAAACCGAGCTCGCAGAGCTGATAAAAAGAATGGTACCCTCTATGGAACTAGTTCGTATGGTAAATTCCGGCACTGAAGCTACAATGAGCGCTTTGCGCCTGGCCCGTGGCTATACAGGAAGAGACGTGGTAATCAAATTCCAGGGCTGCTATCATGGTCATGCCGACAGTTTTCTGATTAAAGCCGGATCGGGAGCGCTTACTTTCGGCTATCCGGATAGTCCCGGTGTTACACAGGGAACCGCAAAAGATACGTTAATTGCTCAATACAACGATTTATCTTCAGTTGAAGAAATCTTTAAACAGAAAGGCGATCAGGTAGCTGCAATAATTGTTGAGCCTGTGCCTGCCAACATGGGAGTATTTCTTCCCGCATCAGGTTTTCTTGAAGGATTACGAAAAATCACTATTAAATATGGAGCCTTGCTGATATTTGATGAAGTAATTTCCGGCTTTCGCCTCGCAAAAGGCGGAGCACAGGAGTATTATGGTGTAATTCCCGACATAACCACACTTGGTAAAATCATTGGGGGGGGACTGCCTGTCGGTGCATACGGGGGAAAGAGGGAAATAATGAACAGACTGGCGCCGACAGGACCAGTTTACCAGGCCGGAACGCTTGCAGGAAATCCTCTTGCCATGAACGCCGGCCTGGAAACTCTTAAAATCATTGACGAGACACCCGGTTTTTACAATGAGCTCGATCGAAAAGGAGCCTTATTGGAAAATGGACTCCGACAGAATCTTCAAAATACCGGAATACCCGGGATCATTAATCGTATTGGTTCTTTAATGTCACTGTTTTTTACCGGAGAAAAGAAAGTCGATTCTTATAATACTGCTATAAAATCAGATACTGCAAGGTATGCGCGCTATTTCAAACTGGCTCTTGAGAATGGCATTTATCTTGCACCGTCTCAATTTGAAGCAGCTTTTGTTTCTTATGCGCATACCAATGAGGATATTAAAAAGGCTCAGCTGGCCAGTCTTGCTGCCATGAAAATGTTAAAAACTCAATAACAGGGTACAGGAAAGAAAGACCTGTTCTCAAGATTAAACAAACTGAATATTTATTCATGCAAAATTCAATATTTCTCGATACACTGAAAGGGGAGAAAACTTCACGCCCTCCCGTTTGGTTTATGCGGCAGGCAGGCAGGGTGCTGCCCTCATATCTCGAACTTCGCGCTAAGCATTCGTTCTGGCAGATGATGTGTGATCCCGGTCTTGCCGCTAAGGTGACCCTTTTGCCGGTATATGATCTTGGGGTAGATGCTGCTATTCTGTTTTCCGATATTCTGGTAATTCCATATGCCATGGGTATGGGGCTTGATTTTACCGATCATGGACCAAAATTTGACAGACCCCTGAAGAATTTCAAAAATCCGATGACTGAACTGCATCCAGACCCGGATAAGCTTCAATATATTTACAGGGCAATTGATGAAATTGTAACAACCCGTCCTGAAAACACTCCTCTTATTGGTTTTGCAGGCGCCCCGCTCACGGTTCTCTGTTATATGCTCGAAGGATTAAGCAGTAAATCGGGTTTCCCTGATGCCATTTCGTTTATCTATAAGAATAAAAGCATCACTGAAAAACTGATTGACGCAATTACAGACCTTACCATTGAATATGCTATGCAGCAAATTGCCCATGGAATAGACGCCTTTCAGCTATTCGAAACCCACGGAGGACTTCTTCCCTTCGATTTCTATAAATCGATGTTTTTCCCTGCTATCAAAAAAATATCGAGGGTTGTGCGCAATAAGAGCATACCTTTTATCTATTTCCCCAAGGATATTGGAACAGGATTCAGACATATAACACCCGATATCTGCGATTTTGTGAGTGTCGACTGGCAAACACCTGTCACAGAAGCCCGAAAATTGGTTCACTCCGATGTTGGCCTGCAGGGAAATCTCGATCCGCGTCTTCTTTTTGCTGATCAGGCAGTAATAGAAAAAGAACTGGCAAAATACATTGAATTTGGTCAAAAAGAATACAAATGGATTTTCAATCTCGGCCATGGTTTCATACCTGGAATCCCGTTTGAAAATGCTAAATATATTGCTGATTGGGTAAAAACAACAAACTGGAACAGATAATGGTTGATAATATACTATTAAAATATAACAGGCCCGGACCCATATATACAAGTTATCCTCCGGCCACATTTTTTCATACCGGTTATTCAGCGGAGGATTATAAACAATCGAAAATAAGGATTTTATTCTTCTTGAGGAAAAAGATAAACCTGGTGGAGTAATTCAAACCCGGCATGAGAATGGTTTTACATACGAAGAAGTACCAAATACAGAAGTAGTTGGAAACCCTGAAGTACCAGAACTTTTCGAAGATATCAACGGCTTATGCAAATGTGAAATTGCCATTGAGAAAGTAAATAAGCGTTACATCCTGAAGGAAGGAGTATGGGAACCAATGCCTGATATAATTTGATTTGTAATTTTATACCTTATGTACAAGTTTTTGCTCGTATTACACATCATCACAAGTTCTGTTTTTCTCCTTGTGGCCATTGTAGTAACTGCAAGGTCTATAGTAGGATGGTCGAAAAACCTGAAGTATATGAAAGCAGATAGATACATGGCATATCTGTTTATGGCGCTGTTATACCTTACTCTTGTGCATGGGATTATAATGTATTTCTTTATTGAACCCTCGTCTAAATCGACAATGGATATTCAGCATGCCATAAAGCAGGTATCGTTGAGGTTTTGGGTGGTAGAACATTTTTATTTCATGACGTTCGCCCTGATCCTCGCACAGATCGGAGGAATATTTATCCGTAAAACCACCGTCGATAAAAACCGTTTTGCATATGCTTCATTTTATTATGGTGTAGCTACATTAATTACCGTAGTTTCCGTGACATTTTATTTTATTTACCGGTAACCTGATGAGATCAAAAACTGCAGTTCGTCTTTTGAAGGTAGGTACTCCCGATAGTCCCGATACATTCAAGGTTCGAAAGTACCTGTCCGAGTTTTTAAATGATAAACGTATAATTGATATTCCATGGTTTCTGCGTAAACTTCTGGTCAATTTTATTATTGTTCCTTTTCGGTACCCAAAGTCAGCAAAACTCTATCAATAACTTTGGACAGAGATGGTTCACCCCTTCTTTTTCATGAGATATCGCTGCAGGAAAAATTACAGCGAAAGTTGGGTGAAGCGTACATTTTAACTACACCAAAGAAGTTTCGGAACAAAACCTATATCAGGTCCCTGACGGGACTGTTAAAGTTCAAAAGGTGATAAGCAGGTATATGAAACAGTTTTCAAATAGAATAACTATCTTATGCATCTTTTCCGATACTCATTTTAATTATTAACACCTTGCGGTAGGTTGGTGTGGGGCAAAAAATGCTTCCTTTCAATCATCAGACCCTATAGATTAAGAATGACCAGATCCTTATAAACCGGGAAGAGATCAGCCACGAGCTTATCCAATCCCTTTACTCCCGGAATATAGTTTAACCGTGAACACCCGGAATTTTACTGAACCCTGATGGTCAATTTTGACCCCGGTTTGAATTCATCGCTACCCCTTGATAAAAGGGTGTCACCTTCATTCAGGGTTCCGAATATTTCTTTTCCCTTTTCAAGTGAAATCCCTTCACGGACATCTACCCACTTCACTTCTCCGTTGTAAATTCTTACAACAAACTTTTTTTCAAGCGAAGTAACCACGGCTGCAAAAGGTACCACAAATGATCCGGCAGGCCGGTTCAGTTGAAGCCTGGTCATTGTGTACATACCCGGTTTTAGATGGCCATCTTTATTATCATACTCATATTCCCACAATTCGGTACGGGTTTCCCGGTTGATGCTTCCCGACTTGCGTGCCAGCTTTGCTTTAAAAATTTTATCAGCAGCATCAACAGTAAATGTAAGCGTATCATTAACAGGAATATTGCCGGTATATGACTCCGGGACGTAAACGCGCAGCCTTAATTTTCGTGGATTTTCCAAAGTAAACAAGACCGGTTTACCGGAATTTCCAACAAAATCCCCTATATCGACAAACCTGCCGGTAATTAAACCATCAAATGGCGCCCGGATGGTAAGGTAGTCCTGCAGTTCACCGTAAGCACGTGCCGAAGATTGCGCAGAAATCAATGCAGCGCTGTCGGCCAGCATCTGGTTTTTCGTATTTATAATTTCAGCTTCAGAAATTACACCCTGTTGATTTGCTGCCATTTGAATGCGGCTATATTTATCCTTACTGGCTGTGAACCGTGCCCGTGATTCATTAAATTTGGCAGTGGCCTGGGCAAATTGAGAAGTAACTTCCGGGGCATCGATCCTGGCCAGAACCTGGCCTTTCTTTACCTGATCGCCTATATCTGAAACAACCGCGTGTACAAATCCATCGACCTTCGCATGAATCTCTGCCTTTTCGTAGGCCAGAAGTTCTGCCGGAAGGTTCAGAGTTATTCCAACTTCCTGCTTTTTAAGTGTAAAGGCATCTTTACTATCCTCCGCT
>CAYGFI010000071.1:18239-22988 GCA_964349045.1 uncultured Chitinophaga sp. | reverse complement strand
GAAATCGCTTTTAATTAAACGTTTTAATAAACTGCTAAAGTCAACCCGAACTGATAAATTGACAATGGAAGAGATAACCAAAGAAGTTGAGTCAGTAAGGAAACAAAGGTATGAAGAAGGCAAACAAATCATTTAAAGTCATAGTTGACACAAACATTTGGATTTCGTTCCTGATCGGAAAAAACTTAAAGGGACTTCAAGAATACATCGATTCTCAAGCTATTATCATTGTTACCTGCAAGGAACAAATTCAGGAGTTGGCGGAGGTTTTCAAAAAGCCAAAGATTAAAAAATATTTCACAGCTGAACAAATCGAAAATTTTTTTGAATTATTAGATGAATCATCGGTTAGGGTGGACTTAAAAACAAAAACTGATCTTTGTAGAGACTTAAAAGACAATTACCTTATTTCACTAGCTATCGATTCGAATGCTGACTTTTTAATCACGGGCGATAACGATTTAATAGTGCTTAATAAAGTCGAAAATACCAGAATGATCAAATTCAATGATTTTGATACAATTGTGATGTAAAGGGAACAGAGCTTTCCGAAGAAACAATTGGAAGTAGATTTTCTGGAAAAGTGTAATTCCAAAAGATCAAAATTTCTAAATAACGTCATTTTTAACCCTGCAAATTAAAATATACATTTTACATTTGCAGGGTTAATTACTTATATGCTTCAACCAACTTTAAAATTCCATGTACTTAGGGAATTTCTGGGAGACATTTTGCATTAATCAGATCCGGGCATCACTCCCGGAGGATACCAATTAAATACTTTTAAATGGAAAGCATTACATTTTACGGAATCATCATCATACTATCATATTCCCTGACATTTTTCGTAAGAAAATGGGCAATACATAAATCCATTTTAGATGTGCCTAACGAAAGAAGCTCCCACTCAATCCCTACCCCCCGCGGCGGCGGCATTGCCATAGTCATTACCTGGTTCATCGGGCTTCTTTACTTTCATTTCACGAACAAAATTGACAATCAGCTTTTTCTTGCTTTGTTAAGCGGATTGCCCCTTGCAATAGTTGGAATTCTCGATGATATCCTGAATCTTAAACCCGGCTTGCGATTTCTTATCCAATTTCTTTCTGCCGGCTTAGCCCTGTTTTTTCTTTCCGGCTTGCAAGTACTGGATTTTGGCCTGTTTTCTATTGAAAGTCAATGGTTGCTTTTACCCATCGGGTTAATTGCTATTATCTGGGCAGTCAACCTTTTCAATTTTTTAGATGGAATCGATGGATATATCAGTGCCGAAGTGATTTTCATTTGTATCGCGTACTTTGTCTTTTTCCGGGAAAATATCACGTTAATCCTCGCATTGTCCGTCCTTGGTTTTTTAGCCTGGAACTGGCCCAAAGCAAAAATATTCATGGGAGATGTCGGAAGCACCCTGCTGGGCTATAATATTGCAATTCTGGCCATCTATTACCAAAATAAGACCGAGATTTCGATAATTGTGTCACTTATTCTTACTTCCGTATTTTGGTTTGATGCAACTGTTACTCTCCTGAGAAGAATAAAAAATAAGGAAAAACTGAATGAAGCACACCGGAAACATGCATACCAGCGTATCGTCCAGGCTGGTTTTAGTCACCAGAAAACCGTCCTCTGGGCATTGGCATTAAATTTTGTGGGATTTGGCTTAGCATGGCATGCTATAAAGTTTGAGAACTGGAATTGGCTGTTTTTAGTGATAGATCTTTTTTTACTTGTATTTGTGCTCCGGTATATTGATAAAAAGAAAGCTTTTGAATACTCAAATATTTGAAATCTGAACCTTGATTCTGCCCTGTGGAAGGAACAAATCTCAGCAAATATTGCCCATCCATTTCCATGCAGGTATTAAAGGAATTCTATCCAGTTCATCTTCCTGATCGAGTGTTATTATAATTCCATCATTGCATTTTGTGGCCATCATGACTTCCTTTACACCGGATATCTCCCTTCTTATATTGTCTTCTGTAACTTCCTGGTATACCTGCACTACCCGTGTTATTTCTTCGTTAAATTCTTTTAAAAAGTCGCATTCAGTTGCATTTATCCATGAAATTTGTAATTTTGATTTAAAATATTCATGAATGAATGCAGGCGCACTGATTAGAAGAAATTTACAAAAAACCCTGGAAAATTGGCTAAATCATTTTCCGGTTATTGCAATTCTTGGTCCAAGGCAAGTTGGTAAAACTACACTGGTTAAACAATTGCAGCCTTTACTTACCAAGGGTTTTATCTATTTGGATTTAGAGTTGACATCTGATGCCGAAAAACTAAAGGATCCCGAGTTTTTTCTGAAACAATTTGAAAACAAAACGGTAATTATTGATGAAATCCAGAGAAATAAAACATTATATCCATTGCTCCGGGCTTTAACAGATCAGAAAAGGGAAGCAGGAAGGTTTATTTTACTTGGCTCAGCTTCTCCTGAACTTATCAGGGATAGCTCGGAATCGCTCGCGGGTAGAATAGTGTATGCGGAGCTGAATCCGATCGGATTTACAGAATTGCCCCCGCTTATTACTCAAGAGGATTTGTGGCTGAGGGGTGGTTTTCCTGAATCCCTGCTTTCTCAAAGTGTAAAACTCAGCACCCTTTGGTTAAATAACTTCATAAAAACTTATGCCGAACGCGATATTCCTCTTTTGGGCTTAAATGTAAGTCCATTGCAAATTGAAAGACTTTGGCGAATATTGGCTTCCCTTCACGGTCAATTGGTAAATTACTCTGAAATTGGAAAGTCCCTGGGTATTACATCGAATACCACTAAAAAATATATGGATTTTCTGGAAGAAACATACCTTATTCGTTGCCTTCAACCCTATAGTCTGAACATGCGAAAACGTATCGTGAAATCACCAAAGGTATACATTCGCGACTCCGGAATTCAACATTGTTTAATGAATATTTCAGGTTTCGAAGAATTAATAGGTCATTATATAGCCGGGAACTCATGGGAAGGATTTGCTATTCAGCAAATCATTCAGGTATTAGGTGATGAATATCGTTACTTTTTCTACAGAACTCATAATGGTGCTGAGCTTGATCTTATTATTGAAAAAGGCTCTGAGGTAATAGCCGCTATTGAAATAAAGCTTTCAAATATTCCTGCATTGTCTAAAGGAAATTATCTGGCAATAGATGATGTAAAACCAAAGCGAACCTATATTGTTACTTTCAATTCAGATAGTTACTTAATGCGCGAAAATATCCAAGTTTGCAGTCTCAGGGATTTTTTAACAGAACATATTAAATTCATATTAAATCCCGCATATTAAAAATTTGATTTTAGGTTTGCCGGCTTTTATAGAAATCAAATTTATTAAGCGCAGTCCCGCTTCGCGGGTCGCAAGGACGCGGATAAATTCGCGGTTTTTACTGAGTTTAAACTGCGGCTTCGCACTCCGCAAAGCGGATCCGCGTTTAATTATTTGACTTAAATCAGGTACATGAAACAATTTTTCAAATAGAATAACTATCTTATGTATCTTTCCCGATAGTCATTATTAGCAAACCTAAAGTTTGATGCTTCTTGCGCCTCGAATCTTTGTGATAGACATCCGGGAATTGATGACGTTTAAAACTTCTATTTGCTTTGGAGTGATCCGGTAAATTATTAGATAAGAGCCCAGGATTACATTTCTGTATATATGGCTTTTTGTTGGCAGATGTCTGCATTCAGGATAATTTAAATACATACTATCCAGGTTCCATACATAGTTATATATTTCACCGATAAATATTTTAGCTGCTGTATATCCGAAAGTTTCTTCACCATATTCGAAGATTAAGGCAATATCAACATCAAATCGCTTTGATACCTTTACCGCTTTTTTCTCGACTTCAGCCATTGTTCAAAGTGTTGCATTGATTCCTGAACCGTATAAAATGGACCTTTTTCAGCTTCCTTAATAGTTGTCATGAACTCATCATGGGAAACCGTTTGTCCCGGAATAGCCCAGTTTATCTCTTTTGTTTCTTTTTTCTTAACCGTTTTCATAATCTGCACTTTTTACAAAGTTACGTTTTATCTTTGGATTGAATTCTATTTGTGTAAACATCCTGAACACTGCTATTCAACACTTCCGGTAATTGATTTATTTACCACTTCCCGGGTACTGCAAAAAAGAGTTTTCTGATTTTCATATTCCAATAATTGTATTAATATTTTATACAAAAAAAGCCTATTTTGTCGGTTATCAGCAAGCATTTTGATGTTTATTTGTTGTTTATTCATTAAATGCTTCTAAAGGAAAGTGCATTTATCCATGAAATTTGTAATTTTGATTTAAAATATTCATGGATGAAGGCAGGGGCACTGATTAAAAGAAATTTGCAAAAAACCCTTGAAGAATAGCTAAAACATTTTCCGGTTATTGCAATTCCGGGTCTTAGGCAAGTTGGTAAAACTACCCTGGTTAAATAACTTCATAAAAACTTATACCGAACGCGATATTCCTCTTTTGGACTTATATATACATTGATTAATAAGTAATTATTTGAGTGTCGGCAATGATTAAAAAACATTCCTTGTTTTTCAGGATAATAAAGTATTGTTTGATCTCTGTAAACTATTCGGGTACTGCTTAAACCCCTTTTTTTCATCAAGATATAATTCAATAGCCTCTTTTGTCCTGTTGAAAAGTTCATCGTAAGTTTTCGCCTGAGTATGACATCCCGGCAACTCAATAACGGATGAAATCAAGTAACCATCCATACCTTTCTCAACTATAATAT
>CAYGFI010000071.1:0-18229 GCA_964349045.1 uncultured Chitinophaga sp. | reverse complement strand
TTAACCTTATAAAAATACAATAAAACAGTTCAAAATCTGGCTTTTTGTATTTATTCTTTTGTTAAAAATAATAATGGATTAGTTTTCCCATTAAAATCTATTCGTACCGTCCATGCAAATCCGGAATTAAATTCTCAATTTGCATGGATAAGTATGTTAAAGTAAATATTCATTGACAAATAGGATTCTCCACAATTTATCCTGTATCAAACAATAATTATTGGCTATTATTTTTGAATGAATTACTTTTGTCCATAATCCTATAAGCAATGGATCGATTTAAGCTTCTTCAGGGAATTTATAAAAAGCAACTCCCCATAATTGAAAAACTGCATGGGCAAATCCGGTTTCTTGATCTTAATGAAGATGACAAATGCTACGTTTTCTCAATAAAGGCTCAACAATTGTTTACCGCTGTTGAAGACCTTCTCAAAGCTATTGCTAAGAGTTTTGAAAATCATTTGGATGACTCCTCAACATATCATATTGAACTGCTTCGGCGCATGGCTACTGAAGTAACTGGTATCAGACCCGCTATTCTGTCAGATCAAAGCCTTAAGGTGTTAGACAAACTGCGTTCCTTTCGCCATTTCATCAGACATGCATACGATTACGAACTCGATGTAGAAGAACTTAAATTCCTTCAGAATCGCTTAAACAATAATTTCAACAGTGTTATCGAAGATTTTAACCAATTCAATATTTTTTTAGATGAATTGGCAAAATAACATACATATAATCCGGCGGAATTTGCAGCAAAATGAATCCGAAAGACTTGCATCGCTCGAGCAATACAGACTCAGGGAAAAAGCTCGTGCAGTTGAACTCCTAAAGGCTTTTTTCCTGAATATTCCTGAATGTAACGTCTGGCTCTTTGGATCAATAATACGGCCATTTAATTTCACTTCAAATTCCGATATCGATATTGCTGTAAAAGCCTATAAGGGTTCCCGACTGGATTTGTTTGGAGAGCTCGAAAAATTACTTAACCGCAATATTGATCTGGTTATACTCGAAAAATCAAGCATCAGTGAGGAAATTGAATTATATGGGGAGCATATTGTTTGATTTCGGTTATAACTACGACCGTGATACCTGAAATCCTGCCTGACTAACATCCATCTTTACAAACCTGGCTTTTGAGTTTAGTGGATTCTGGATGAGAGTTGATTGAATTTTAACTGCAGACTCAGGATCTTTGGCGCATATCAGCATGTAACCGCCGCCTCCGGCGCCCAATAATTTCATTCCAACGGAGAAATCTTCAATCTGATCGATAATTTGTTGTATTTCCGGTGTATTGGTGCTGCTATCGAGTGCATTGTTCAGCTTCCATGAATGTGCTATCATTCTTCCGATATATTCAGGATCAGACCGCTGAATAGCTTCCGCGAGTCTGTATGCATGTTGTTTGATCTGATCTAAAATTATAAGGTGATGCCCTTCATTCAGAAACATCCCGCGTACAATTTCAGCCAATATATTCCTGGCCACCCTTGTAATACCCGTGTAATAAAGCAACCAACTGTCTTTATACTCAACCTGCGTAAATAAACGATCAGGCATCCAGCGTACATTGATTTTTTCCTGCATACCAGGTTCCGATTCCAACAATTTAATTCCCGGTAAAATTCCACCAAACTGATCCTGCCATCCCCCTCCGGTCGTTAATAACTGCTCAAGTATTAATGTGCGCTGACAGATTGCCTGATGATTCAGGTTTAGGGAACAAAAATCGGAAAGTGAACCTATTAAAGTTGCTGCCAGAATAGAGCTGGTACCCAAACCGGAACCTTTGGGAATGGCTGCCAGTAACGAAATTTCAAAGCCCCCGCCAAACTCATTCAATTGTTCTTCCAATGATTTATATCGTACCCCACAATAATCAGGACTAAAACCTGTAAGGCATAACGCTGCTTTGGGAATGGAAAACGCTGAACCTACCTGGTTAAAGGCTTTTAAATCGTTATAATCAGAAATGACCTCCATTACGCCGTTGTCGATAGAACGAAGTGTGATTTTCTTTTCGGGACATAAACGAATATAAACCTGAATGGGGGGCTGACCATTAAGTTCTACTGCCACATTTACAACGCTTCCTCCGCTTTGTAAGCAATATGGAGGTGTGTCTGACCACCCGCCGGCAAGATCCATTCGAACCGGACTTCGTCCCCAGACTATCTGATCAGAAAATATATTTAGCCGTGGGACCGAATCCCGGGAAGCCGTATCTGTAAGCGAAACCTGCAGAACCTTAAAAGCATTTGCTTCTTCTACTGAACCATCCATGCCTTTCAATCTATATACTTCTGAGCGGAACATATGATCTCTGGAACGAAGAATGGCAGGTTCTGACAGCGGTAATAAATCAGGTAAATCAAGCCCTCCCCTGGCAAAAAGATAAGCGCCGTGTTTCAAATCGGTCTGATAAAAAACACTGAGCTTATAATTAGTTGCCAGCTTTTTCAGATTCTTTTGACTGAAAGATTCGCGCTGACTGAATAAACGCTTCAGGTTAGCCCGGGAGAGTATCTGGTCTGCCGATAATCTCAGGCATTTTAACCAAACCTCCCTTTGATTCCCTTTTGAATCCCCGCTAAACATCCATTTTATTAATTCAACAGATAATTCTTTTCTGCCAACCACAGGAAATAATGCAGCATTTTGAATATCTGTACTTTTTTCTAATCCTGCTTCCGGGGGTTTTATTTCTCTGTTCTCAAGCCATTTTGTTACCGGATTACCCATCCAGGATGTTTTTTCATCCAGAACACCTCCCCTGAAGTTATCCTCCATAAAATAGGTTCGGATACAAAAATCGTCTTTACCGATTGGTATTATATCAAGGCATTCACCGGAATTAAGATTCAATTTCCAACTGTTCTCCGGAACACCGGTAATAATATGATCATGATGCAATAACCATGATGATGACACATGACTGTTTTCTATCCAGATCTGGGAATGCTGCTTGTCCCATTTAATTTCCGTGATGGCATTCTGAACAAATAAGGATGGATGAGGTTTTACCCGGTAATGCCAGATATTTCGCTGGTCAAGAACCCTGTTTTGAATCTTTTCAGTGGAGGAAATCAGTTCCCGTGAAGTCCCATAATGGTAAAACTCTCCTTTGTTCATCGGGATAATGGCTGAAGTTAATTCGCTGATACTGCTGTCCGAATCCGATGGATGTTCCCCAAGGCATGTTCCGAAAGAACCATATAAATCGTAATATTCCGGCAACTTCCGGTTGAAATCCGTACCGTTCCATCCGCATTTTTTCATTAAAAGTTCAACTGCCCGGTCGCTAAGTACCCATATCCCAATATCCATCATATAGAGATGAGAGCCGGTCAACTCCTCTATTACCTTATGATCAGGTTTCTGAAGCATAAAATCCAATTGCTGCGGATTGTTCCTCGGTGTAAAAAAAACACCGTGATTTGATGCCATTTGCGGATCGACCCAGATACCAAAACACACCACATCTGCTTCAGGCAATTCAAAAGGTATTTCAGGTGAAAGTATAAGTACATCCCCACTGGCAATCAGGCAATTTTGGGCTTCACCAGCTATTCCCATAATTTTTTCCAACAAAGGCATTTGCAAATCAACCAGCGTCTGATCAAGATGTTGTCCGCGACTCCACCGGAAAACCGGTATGGGTGTAAGTAATTTTCCGGAAGGAGCATAGGAAGGTAATCTTCGACTCTGCCCGCCTGCATGAATAATGATTTTTTTCGCTGAGGCTAAATATTCATGCAATGGAATTCTATTGCCCCATTGTTTTTTATATTCTGCTAAAAGGAAAGCCGTTCCTCCTCCTGAACCAATCCTGAAGTCTTTTGGATCCGATAAAACAAACCAGTTTTCACTTTTGTTTCCAGTGATGTGGTGAAAGGAAGATACCAGATTTTCAGGTAAGGAGAGAAGTTTTTGCATCATTCAGGTTCAACTATTTTAATCATGATATTTTATTGCAGATGGCTTTAATAACTGGACATTCAACCCATTTGTAAAAGTAATACAAACTAATTTTACTTTGACACATTAGAATTCTGCCACAGATTTTTCACATATAAAATTCACTATTGTCCCGTAAATATAGAAATTCTATTTAGAGATTCTTCTCTTCACATCGTTTCGATACTAATGACAGTACCAGATATCATAACCCGAATTAGCAGGTCATTCCGGGTCTTTAGGCTTCTTTCGGGGCCCATGATGTGATAATGACAATGGAAGTTGGCAATGATAACCGGGATACAGAGATTCCTCATTTCACCGCTGGGCTTCGACAAGCTCAGCCACTAGCGGTTCTGATCTATATTACCGGACAACAGTGATATAAATTTATTTAAATAGTGTTCCCAGCCTGGACTTTGAGGATAAAATTAATCCTTACTTCTATTGTTAATAGAAGTATAATTACATATATTTGCATTATCAATAGAAGGTCAATATGAATCGTTCGCAATTACTTGAAGTAGTTTTAGATCAGCATAGTATCAAAATCAAAGAAGAATTCGTCCCCAGGTATGAAAAGTTTCGCCCCTTTGATACAGGATCGCTGATTACTATTATTTCAGGAATTCGCCGGTGCGGCAAATCAACTTTGTTAAATGAAATACGATTATTGAATAAGCAAAATGACTTTTACCTTAACTTTGATGATGACAGGCTAGTTGAATTTCGTATATCAGATTTTCAAATCCTGTTAGAACTTTTTATTGAAAAGTACGGGCAACAGGCTACTTTTTATTTTGATGAGATTCAAAATATAGTCGGATGGGAGCGATTTGTAAGACGTCTGCACGACACGGGGTATAAAATATATATTACCGGTTCCAACGCAAATATGTTAAGCCGTGAACTTGGAACACATCTTACCGGGCGGTATATCCAATTAGAATTATATCCCTTTTCATTTACTGAATTTGCATTATCTCAGAATTGTAAATATAACATTCTTACGGATTCAACGACTGTTGAAAAAGCTAAATGGATGCGTATGTTTAATCAGTTTTTAGAATCCGGAGGAATACCTGAATACGTGAAAGACAGTAATAAGGAGTATTTGAAGAATCTTTATGACGGAGTAGTATATAAAGATATTCTGACCCGCCATAAACTAACCAGAGAGAAAGAAATTAAAGAACTATTGCATTTCATTGCCGGGAATCTTTCAAAGGAGTTAACTCAAAGTAGTTTAGCAAAGGTAGTTGGGATAAAAAACTCATCTACTATAAAAGATTATTTGCAGTTTTTTGAAGATTCTTATTTAACTTTTACATTATTAAAATACGACCATTCTTTTAAACGACAACTATTAGCTCCCCGAAAAATATATTTTATCGATACAGCATTGGCAAAAAATATAAGTTTCAGGCAAAGTGAAGATTTGGGCAGAATATTGGAGAATATTGTATTTATTGAACTTAAAAGAAGAGGCGGTGATGTTTTTTATTTTAAAGGTAAACAGGAATGCGATTTTTTACTTTTACAACCCAAAATTGGTAAAAGTGTTTTTCAGGTTTGCTCTTATTTGGATGTAGAATCCACAAAATCAAGAGAAATAAATGGTTTGACAGAAGCAATGAATTTTTTTAATTTGGATATCGGTTATATTTTAACCATGTCAGAAGAAAGCGAAATTCATCCGGAGGGGAAAAAGATTATGATAATGCCTGTTTGGAAATGGCTGCTTGAAAGTTAGGTCTGATGTATCAATTTACCTGCATCGACCTCTTGAAAAGGTACCCTCTCTTCCTTACGGCCAATAAAATTCCTCCATTGTTACCATATAACTCCCCATGGTCTGCTGCTATTTTAACAATAAGATCCAATCCCTGGAATCTTTGAACCGATTTACTGATTTCGATGAAAACGGATTGAACCGGTTTGGATTCCGGATTGGGTATATTATAATTATATAAGCCATAATTATTACTGATTGTAACAAACATGCGGTAACAAAGGGATTTACTGAATTCACCCTGCAAACCGAAATGGTGAGCGACAACCCTGTTATTGGTGATGGAAATAGATCCCCCTTCGACAATCGAAGGAGACGAAATTAAGGGAGTACCAATCGTAAACCGGTCATACGTCCAGCCGGATCGGTAAATACTGTTATTAAAAAAGTTGTCATTCCCCTTCGTAAATTGTGTGGAGACGGCTGCAGGCGGACCCGACTGAAAGCTGGTATGAATATATTCGTATGTAAATGCATTGATGAACCTCTGTGCATTTTTTGTTTTCACATAAACTCCCCACAGGCCATCCTTCATGATCCATTTGGAAAATCCGGAATAATCCTCAAATATCGTCTGATAATAAAGACCCAAAAGGTATTTATCAAGTTTCACGTCAATCCCATAGTTCCAGGAACCTAAATGGTTTCCAATTTTGTTCAGGGATTCGTTCAGAGGAACACCGGGAATTGAATCCTCACCTTTTTTTGAAAAAAAAACTCTCGTATAAGCCTTAAAATCTGAAGGCAGCTCACCAATAGCCGGTTCCGGCGAAACACCACCCCACATCGCGTAATGCTGTAATCCAAATGACAGGTTGACGGGCAGCTTCCCTCCCGCTTTTATATAAACATTTTTATGATGGAGGTATGCATCCTTAACATATCCATCATCGCCAAACCAGCCATGGGATAATAACCCGCTGAACTGAGCATAACCCTGAGTGAAGGGAACATCGGTATAACCATTGGTTGCCAAAACGAGTTTTGGCATGGGACGGGTATTTTCCGACCACATCATTGATCCCGAAGAAAGAGCGCGGTCCTGATTTCCATAGGTCTCTTCCTCACTACCGATCCTCAGGTGCATAAACCCAAATTTCACTTTAAAATTCGCCTGTTGGATCCTGAGATTATTGCTGCCATCGAAGTGTTCAAAGATTTCAAGTCCGTACCCAAAATCAAAAATTTTAACTGTGTCGGGGTCAGAATGAATTTTTGCAGAAGCAAATACTGAAGATAGTTTGGTTGTATTTTTCCCAAACTGGTTGCTGACCAGCCAAAAGGGCGTTTGTCTTCCCGCACTGTAAACGCCCCCGGCTTCAATAGTATATTCAGGTATTTTGAAAGATTGGCAATCCCCTTTTTCATGTAAAGAAAAAAGGATTGTTCCACAAATAAGAAATTTGAAGATCAGTCCTTTAGGTTTTATAATATGCATTTTCCTATTTTTCTCAGCCCAGGAATTTCTGATTGACAGCTATGGGAAGTGTATAATCAGCCTGGTGTTCATGATCCAACCTTTCAAATTCGGAATTCCGGCTGATAAACTCCGGGACAATTTCTTTCATTTGTTTTACAAGGGCCAGTTCGTTCTGATATCTAAGCGAATTGTCCATTAACTGGATTTGCTTATTGATGTCAGCCATATCCTGTTCTCTTACCATTGCAATCATAATTTTGGGATGTGGAGTCGGCAAATTATCTTCCGACTGGTGAAGAAGTTCTTCATACAGCTTTTCTCCCGGGCGTAATCCAACAAACTTAAGCTGAATATCAATTTCGGGTTCAAGGCCACTCAGGCGGATCATATTTCTGGCAAGATCTACAATTTTCACCGATTTTCCCATATCGAAAATAAATATCTCTCCTCCTTTTCCAATGGCGCTGGCTTCAAGCACAAGCTGGCATGCTTCAGAGATGGTCATAAAAAACCGGGTCACCTCCGGATGTGTAAGGGTTAACGGACCTCCATCTTCAATCTGTTTCTTAAACAATGGAATAACAGAGCCATTCGAACCAAGCACATTCCCGAATCTTGTTGTAATGTATGCTGTATCTGATTGTCTGTTCAACGCCTGAACATACATTTCGGCGATCCTTTTTGAGGCGCCCATGATATTTGTAGGATTAACAGCTTTATCTGTGGATATAAAAACAAATTTCAAAGCTTTATATTTGTTGGCTAAATCCGCAAGGTTCTTTGTACCAAATACATTGTTGCGTATTGCTTCGAGGGGATTATTTTCCATCATCGGTACATGCTTGTATGCAGCCGCGTGATAAACAATATCGGGCTTGTAGTCAGCGAAAATTTTCTCCATTCTTTCTCTGGATGTTATATCTCCGATAATTACCTCACATTCCTTGTTTCTGCATGCCTCTAATAATTCGATTTCAAGATTGTACATCGGTGTTTCAGCCTGATCAACGAGAATAATCCGCTTTACTGAATACTTAATGACCTGCCTTACAATTTCGCTTCCGATAGAACCGGCTGCGCCGGTAACAAGTACTGTCATACCTTTAAGCTGGTTACGGATAGCATATTCATCCAGAACGATGGGATCCCTGCTTAGCAGATCTTCAATATTAAGCTTTTTAATACTTTTAACATTCAAATCGCCCTTTATCCAGGTCTGAATAGCAGGAATTGTGAAAACCTTAACATGATGATTCAGACAGATCTGTACAACCTCGGTTTTCAGATCCGCTTTTATTCCTGTGCTGGCAAATAAAAGCTGATCTGCACTATGGCTTATGATCACTTTCTCCAGCTCCTCTATGGAGTAAACCGTAACACCTTCAAGTTGCTTACCCAGGGTAAGTTCAGATGTACTGATGAATGCGACTACCTTATAGTGTGACTGTAAATCAGCCTGAAGAACTCTTTTTGCCAGAACAGCCAGTTCTTTTGAACCAAAAATTATTACATTGGTTTTTGCATTTCCAAAATGGCTGAACTCCATATATATCAGTTTCACGGTAAACCTGAATAACATCATAAAGCAAACAGTTGCAATAAAATCGATAATAACGATGGAAAGGGGTACAGGGTATGTGCCGCCAAAGAAATAGGTATTACCAAGGCCTAATAAAATAATAAATAAACTACCGATAGCATTTACAAGCAAAATCCGGAAAATATCCTTTGTTCCAGTGTACCGCACTATACCGGCATAGATCCGGCTGATAAAAAAACTTAGGAAACGGACGGAAAGCACTAATAAAACAGGTTGAGCCCACAAATGATAATCACTGTTAAAAATATTGAAATTAAAACGGAGTGAAATGGCCAGTAAAATTGAAAATAAACTGATAAACATGTCGATCATAAAGATCAGCCATCGCGGATTGATTCCCCTGAATAGAAACATTATATAACGTTTACCCAGGTACACTAAGTCAAATTTATTAATTTGTTTTGTATCCATATATTTTACAAAATAATATTCCTTTATAACGATGGTTCAAAATCATGTTATTAAAAAGCTCAAAATGCTCGTTTCTAATAAATTACAATACTTTTCACAATTTTTTGCTATCGGGAAATTCAATGCTGCAATAATCGATCCATTGTTGAAATCTATACCATGAAGAATATTTATTCATAGTATAAGCAATTTATTTTATTTCAATGGACGATAAGGACTCAAATTTCAAACTTTTTTCTATAAGAGGATACTATATTAACAAAAAATCGGCCAATAGTTGCTTAAAAAACAGGGAATTATGACAAAAACATTAAAAACACTATACTAAATCTATGTTTTCGTAGATAAACAGGTATTACCTGATAACTTTTCACCTCGCATTCTGTACTATTCTTAATATCATCTCTTATTACTTAATTAATGCATATTTAGAATTCAATGTCGTTGACTTAGGATGTTTATCATTTCTTTATAAAATGCCCCACCATGAGGGGCAAGCAATGAGTTCGCCTGGTCCGGTTCACAGATTAAATATACATATTTAATCTCACAGCCAATTTCATTGCCAGGATTTAATCCTATTTTGAATTTTATTTCAAATCTGTTTAAGCAGATTAAAGAGATATATTTATTAGATTTACCCAGGAAAAAAAAGATATGAGTTCTTCGGAAAAGGAAATAAGCGACGAGGATATTACGGTATTTCTTGAAGCTATAAAGGCACGTTCGAATTATGATTTTACCAACTATTCCCTTAAATCGTTAAAAAGACGTATTGCAAAAGTATTATCCGATAGCAAGATTTCTATTAATCAATTGGAGAAGGAAATTCTGGATAATAATGAGTTTATGGAAAAAGTGGTAATGAGTATAACCGTCAACACCACTGAACTTTTTCGCGATCCGCCTGTCTGGATAATTATTCGCGATAAAATCCTTCCGAATTTCTCCGTGCTGGAGAAAATTTCTGTCTGGCATCCGGGATGTTCTACCGGACAGGAAGTGTATTCCATGATGATCATTCTTGAACAGATGAATTTGTTATCAAAATCAGAAATTTATGCAAGCGATATAAACTCCGATGTACTCGAAATTGCTAAACTCGGAAGTTACAAATACCGGTTTAATCATGCTTATCTCGAAAATTTTGACCGGGTGATGCATGGAGATAAAAAAATATCAGATGAAGAGAGACAGGCTATTCACAAAAAATTCTTCACAATCGATAAGATAAGCGATTCGATTCAGATGAAATCATTTCTGACAGAAAAACCCTCATACAAAAAAATCGACCTTGTTAAAGATGAGAACCTATTCCACATTAAATTTGATCTGATTATTTGCCGGAACGTGATCATCTATTTCAATAATGACCTGCAGAATAAGGTCATTGATTTGTTTTACCGGAATTTGAATCCGGATGGCTGCCTCCTTTTTGGCCTCCACGAGAGCATTATCGGTCCTTTTGCTTCGCTGTTTGATAAGAAGAATCAGGCTTATTTTAAAAAAGATAAGTAGTTTTTCATATTTTGACATATTCACTATATGGGGAATGAAAAATGCAAAATAATTGCATCAATTTTCGGTATTTGTTTTAATCTAATACCTTAACTACTGAATCATACAGGTTCAGGGGCAGACTTCATGAACCGGAAAACGATTGATATGCCAAAGACAGGAATTAAAGAAACCAACAATATTATCCGGGCTATACAGCAGAAGTATAGCTACGATTTCAACCTGTATGAGCTTTCCGCTTTTCGCCTTGCTCTCGACCGGCCGGTTCTTCTTCATCATCTGAAATACCCTGAACTCCTGATATCAAGGATTGTTGAAGACAATGCGTTTTTTGATGAATTTCTTTTTGAAATCACCGATACATCGGTAGAATTTTTCCGGGATCCCGATACGTGGAAACTTCTTAAATCGGATATCTTCCCTAAATTATATGACGCCTTTAATAATCCAAAAATCTGGCTTCCCGCGGCATATAATGGTCAGGATCTCTATTCCCTTCTGATTCTGCTTAAAACCGGCTTCCCCGGAAAATCTTTTTCAATTGAGATCTCTTCCATATCAGAAAAAATACTTCAAAAAATATCACGGGGTGAAATTCTTTCAAAACAACTTGAATCCGGCATAGATAATTTTGAAAAAGTATTTCCTTATGCCAATATTTCTTCCTTTCTGAAACCAGGCGGGAAGAACCTGTTTATTGACCTTTCTCCTTTTCAAAATATCAGCTACCGGAAGCAAAATCTGACCCTGGAACCCGGTCCGGAAAGCGCCGCTCTGATTTTTTTCAGGAATATTCTGCTCAAATACAGTCTGGAAAATAAGTTTAAAATCCTCGACCGCTTAACATCAGTTCTTGAACCAGGGGGTTACCTTATCATCGGTATCAAGGAAAATATCGACGACTATATTTTGCAGCGGCAGAATTTGTTACAGATAAGTAAAAGTGAAAAAGTTTATATTAAAATAAAATAATACCTGAGTATCTGGAAAAGCTAATCATCATAGGAGGTTCGGCTGGCAGCTTTAAGATAGTAAACCATCTGTTAGGAAGTCTGCCGGAAAATTACACCCATCCGGTCATACTTTGCCTGCATCGTCTGCGAAGTGTCCGGACCGGTTTCGCGGAGGCATTGCAGATCAATTCGAGACTAAAAATTACTGAACCTGATGACAAGGAAATTATCAGTAGCGGAAGAATTTACCTCGCACCATCGAATTATCACCTGATGTTTGAACAAGGGGATCGTTTTTCACTTTCCGTCAGTGATCCGGTGAACCACTCCCGCCCTTCACTTGATGTTTGCTTTGAAACAGGGGCTGAAATATTTCGGGATAAGGTCATTGGAGTGTTGCTTTCAGGAGCTAATACGGATGGAGCAAAGGGAATGCATAAAATAAAAAGCGAAGGGGGATTAACAATAGTACAGGACCCGAAAAACTGCGAAATTGATTCCATGCCTGAAGCTTGTATTAATCTGTTTCAACCGGATCTAATCCTTGATGCCGACAAAATCATTAAATATATAATCCATTTATAAAAACCTTTGCTTGAAGGATAAAATGCCTGGACGGAGGATTTTCATTTCTTTGTACTTTGTATTAATTATTTTGTGGAATTTTGAATGGGTACAGAATTCTAAAGGTTTCAATACCGTTTTGAAATTTTTAATGTAATTTGGCTTAAAAGTTTAATTGTTTTTATCAGATGCACAAACCTTTATCAAACAGCGGATTCCTCGATTTCGTTTATGACTTCTACAAGGGCATGAAGAAACACGAAATTACGCTTGCTTATGAAGGAGAGATTAATCATCAGATAATGAAAACTTTTACCAGTCTCGCCGAAGGAAATATGACCAAATCCTCAGAATCGGAAGTGTTGCAGAAAAAAGTTTATCATGTAATGGTAGAGTGCATTCAGAATATATCCAAACACGCGGTCCAGCCGGAAAATGAATCTGAAGTGGAATTTAACCGTGGGATTTTTCTGATAAGCAGAAATAACCAGGCTTATAATGTAACGACAGGAAATATAATTAAAAATGAAAAAATACCCAAACTCACCGAACTCCTTATCTATATAAATTCACTTTCAAAGAAACAACTGGATGAACTTTACAAAAAACAACTCAGTGAAGGACATTTGTCGGAAAAAGGCGGAGCCGGATTAGGTTTTATCGACATACGCAGAAAAACAGGAAGAAATCTGGAATACCAGTTCCTTCCTTTTTCTGATTCACAGTCATTTTTTCTGTTTACCTCCTCAATCCCACGAAATATATAAACTATTGATTATGAAAGATCTATTTATTAAAGAAAAGGACGATAGCCCGAAAGTCACTTTCTCTAGTGAAAATGGTAAACTGGAAATAAGTGGAAAATCATTACCAGAGGATGTTTCTGCCTATTATGACCCCATTCTGGAGTGGTTGAAAATTTATGTCAGGGAACCTCAGCCGGTAACCGAATTTGTCTTTAAGCTGACCTATTTCAATACTGCAACTTCAAAAGTATTACTTGACATCCTCACCATTCTTGAGAAAATGAACCAGGATGGGAATACCGTAATAGTAAAATGGTATTATTCCGAAAACGATGAGGATATGCGCGACGCGGGTATCGAATACAGCGAAATGGTGGATGTGCCTTTTGAACATGTTATCTATCATAAATGAGTGAGGAAATTTTAAAAGCCCTGATGCAGCTTTTCGCCATTATCACCAAACAAGACGGTGGAGTGGAAGAAAAAGAGAAAAGCTATGTAAAAAGTTTCCTTATTCAGCAATTGGGCGAAGCCGGAACAGAAGAGTATTTCAGTCTCTTTCTGAAAAGTTCTGAACAGGATGATAAAAAAAATGCTGAGAATACTCCCGAAAGCCAGCTCACATCCGTTCTCGACTCAGTCAGAATCCTTGGCCTTTGCAAGAAAATAAATAAAACACTTAACCAGAGTCAAAAAATTGTTGTGCTTGTAAGGCTTTTTGAACTGGTATATTCCGGCAAAAAACTCACACGCCAGAGATTGGCTATTATTACTACAGTTTCTGAAGTTTTCCGCGTTACTCCCGAAGAATATAAATCCATAGAAATTTTTGTACTTGAAAATGACATCTCCATAATTAATAATAACAATATCCTTATCATCAGTGATAAGCCGGGTGATCCTGGAAATCAGAGACATCTGCGCACAGAACGACTTGATAAGGAAATTCTTATTCTCCGCATTCCTGAAGTAAACTTATATTTCATTAAATATAATGGCCAGCAGGATCTCTTTTTAAACGGACTGGGTTTGCACAAGGGGCGTATTTATCTTTTTGCAAGGGGGAGTACCGTCAAGCTGCCCATAGGTAAACCTGTCTATTACAGCGATGTATCTACTCAGTTTTTAATCGATACTGCCACCGAAAAATTATCGTATATCGCAAGGGATATAAGCTATTCTTTTAAAAGCGGTTATGTCGGGCTGCGTAACATTAACCTGAGTTCTACTCATGGAGATCTTATAGGTATCATGGGCGCCAGCGGGACCGGAAAAACTACGCTTCTGAACATTTTATCAGGAATTGATGCTCCAACTACCGGAACTATCAGGCTTAACGGCATTGATCTTTTTAAAGAGAAAGATAAGCTCAACGGGGTAATCGGGTACATACCCCAGGATGACCTTCTCATTGAAGAACTTACAGTATATAAAAACCTGTTTTATAATGCCAAGCTTTGCTTTAAGGATCTAAGTGATGAGGAAATCTCCGTTAAGGTCGAAAATACCCTTATGAGCCTTGGACTGATTGATAAAAAAGACCTGAAAGTCGGTTCGGTTTTTAATAAAACCATTAGCGGAGGTCAAAGAAAAAGGCTTAACATAGCTCTTGAGATGATCCGCGAGCCTTCCATTCTTTTTGTTGACGAACCAACTTCGGGATTATCGTCACGCGATTCAGAAAACGTAATGGATCTTTTACGTGAACTTACCATAAAGGGCAAACTGGTTTTTGTGGTAATTCATCAGCCCTCCTCTGAAATATATAAAATGTTTGACCGGGTCATTATAATGGATGAGGGTGGATATATGATATATTGCGGCAATCCTGTGGAGGGCGTTATGTATTTCAAAAAACTTGATGCACAGATCAATTCTGAAATAGGAGAATGCCCGTCTTGCGGAAATGTAAATCCGGAACTGATCTTCAATATAATAGAAGCCCGGGTAGTTGATGATTATGGCAACTATACCAAAATTCGTAAAGTGAGCCCTCAGAAATGGGAAGAGTCGTTTCATAAAAGCAACATCGAAGAAAATATTGAGGAAATAAATGAATCTCCTCCCCGCAATCTAAGGATTCCGGGATGGTTCAAACAATTTAAGATATATGCTGTCAGGGACCTGTTTTCGAAAATAAGTAACCGGCAGTATGTAATTCTCACTTTGTTAGAGACTCCCTTATTAGGATTTATCCTGGCTTATATTATACGTTATGTTGCCGATCCCTCTTCAGAAAAATATATTTTCCGGGAAAACGAAAACATCCCGATTTATATTTTCATGACACTTATTGTCGCTCTCTTTATCGGTTTGCAACTGAGCGCGGAGGAGATCTTCAGGGACCGTAAAATCCTGAAACGTGAGAAGTTTCTCAACCTTAGCCGGTCGGGATACCTGCTGGCCAAAATATTCATTCTTTTTATAATATCTGCAGTCCAGGCGCTCGCTTTCGTTCTCGTGGCCAATAGTATCGTTGAAGTTAAAGGAATGCTGTTTGTTTACTGGTTTGCCTTCTTCACAACAGCCGCCTATGCTAATATGCTGGGACTCAATATCTCCGCGTCATTCGATTCGGCCATCCTGATATATATTCTTATTCCCCTCGTTATAATACCGATGATGGTACTGAGCGGCGCCATGTTCAGTTTCGATAAACTGAACCGGCATATCACCCGGGTAGATAAAGTACCTATCCTGGCTGAGATCATGCCAACCAAATGGTCGTACGAAGCATTGATGGTGCATCAGTTTAAAGACAACCTTTTTGAAGAGAATTTTTATAATGTTGAAAAAAGAATTAATAACTCCGACTTTAAAGTATCGTATTTCATTCCTCACCTGGAAGAACTGCTCAGGGGTTGTGAAGACGATTATAAGCTAAATGGCAAGGCGCTGAATGAGGCTTCCGGCTTAAAGGTCCTCCAAAATGAAATTTTCAGGGAGAAAAAAGTATTTGAGGGTTTAGTTGTAATCAATCCCGGCGATCTGGATCCTGACAATTTTAATCTTAAAACTGCTGAATCCATAAGCGCATATTTGTCAGAGCTTAACCTTTATTATCTTGAGCTTTTCACTTCAGCCAACCGGGAGAAAACCAATACCATGCGGCACATAATGGAGAATAAAAAAGATCTTTATTACTCCTGGCTGGATATATATTATAACGAGAGCGTCTCTGATGAGGTTAGAAAGATATTTGAAAGGAAAAAAATTGTAGAATTCAACTCGCGTCTGATTCAAAAAATCGACCCGGTTTTTCTCGATCCGGAACCTTCATCATTTGTTGATTTCCGGTCACATTTTTATGCCCCGCGAAAATATTTGTTTGGAAAATATTTTGACACTTACTGGTTCAACATGTCGGTAATATGGATTCTTACACTGATATTTTATATAACTCTTTATTATGAAGCGCTTAGGAAAATAGTGCATTTTTCGTACTTCTCCCGGTTCCTCACTTCACATGCACACAGGCACAGCGGGAAAATCCAGTTACGCAAATAGCGGGAGCAGGTCATATGTCGTTTCTTTTTTCATATTTCTTTATTATTATTACATTTGCTTATTGAAAAATTTTTTATGACAAAAAACATAGCCTATCTTCTTACTCTGCTTTTACTGGTATTCTCGTGTAGAGGGAAAGTCAGGGAAAATCTGGCAGTTCCCGGATCAGAAATGGAGCAGGGTGAGTTAAAGATATCAATGCAGGCCATGAACGAGATCATCGAAAACATATCTTCACCTATAGAAATGGCTGCTATCGTGAAAGATTTAGGTGTTCCTTTCTCCAGCCGTTACCTGTCAAATCTCGATAATATCGATAGTCATGCCGGCAGCTTTAAACTGGCTTTCACACTTGGAATCCTGGGCGCCGACCTGGGATATCTCAATGTTTATGAAAAAACAGGCACTTCGGTAAGCTACCTCGCCGCCATTAACAAAATCGCAGACGGGCTTAAGATCAGCCAGTTTTTCGACTTTAATACAATGAAACGACTGGCTACCTCAAATACCAACTTCGATTCATTAATGTTTCTTTCGGTCCGAAGTTTTAACCTGATGGACGATCACCTCAGGATCACCGATCGCAGTAACCTGAGTTCACTTATGATTACCGGCGTATGGATAGAGGGGATGTACCTGGCCACGCAGGTTGTAAAGGAAAACCCTGACTCAGCTTTAGCTGAATATATCGGCGAACAGAAAGTGATCCTGAATGATATTTTACTGATCCTCAAGAATTATCAGCGCGATGCACAATTCGCCGACCTGATTAAGGATCTTGAACAAATCAAAACGGAATTCGATAAAGTTAAAATCAGCTATCTGCTGGGTGAACCCAAAGCAGTTGAAAAAGATGGTATGCTGATGATTGTTCAACAGGAAAGCAGCGTGATAGAGATTAATCAGGATGTTCTTCTTAAGATAATAGAGATCACCGCCCGCATCAGAAATAAACAATTAACTGTTTAGGTCATGATGAGATATATTTTCCTAAATATTTTGCTCATATCAGGAGCCCTGATCTCTCCGGACAAGTCTCTTGCCCAGGACCTTAAAGGTGATATTCAGGAATGTGCTTTATCCGCAGGAAACGATGTAACCTATCTTAAAGATTTCATTGTAAACCTTGATGCGGCCCAACCCGGTCAGAAACCGCCCATTTTCCGCACAACTCTTGCTCTCAGAAAGGGAATAATCTACCGCTTTACTATTTGTAACGGAGATTTTTCCGAGGGAGAAGCCGTCCTTCGACTTTACGATGAGTCAAATCTTTTATTCAGTACCTTTTATCCCGAGTCCGGTAAAGAGTACAAATCTGTCACCTTCTCATGCCAGAAATCAGCAGCCTACACTGTTATTATCAGCTTTAAGGAAGGGAAAAAGGGGAATGCCATTGGGATTTTGTCTTATGTGAATAAATAGGGACCAAGGACCAGGAATTAGGGAATAGAAACCTGAAATCTTGAACTTTGACCCTTGGAAATAGCTTTCAATTTCCCAACCATCCAACCATATTATTCAACGCCAAAAAAACCACATACCCAAGCAAGAGGTATAAAAGTACCTTATTCCCAATAGATTTCCGTGCATTAATAAAATAATTGGTAAATATGAATGAAACGGAAATCGCCAACAAATAATTTATTCCGGTATCAAATCCCGATAAAAACATAAAAACAAGCAAATTAATGAATAACAGCCAGATAAGCGCCTTAAAATAATCGCGGATATATTTTTTCCGGAACTGAAAAACTT
>CAYGFI010000070.1:0-23149 GCA_964349045.1 uncultured Chitinophaga sp. | reverse complement strand
ATTTTGCCATTTTTAGTCATAGCAAGGCACTTTTCTTTTTCTATGATGATTGAGATAAAATCGAAATTTTTATTTGTGCAGGAAAAAAAGAGTAAAATGCAAAATATAAATGACAGGTTTTTCATTTTAGTAAATTTAGTTTTTCATAATCAGAGGATCAAAAATCGCAATCTCATAACTTATAATAATCACATTCAATTCTTACATATTATTTTCTAATCAATGCCCACACCTTGTCTATTGTTTAATTTTACAATTCATTGAGATATATTTCGCTATAATTTTTCAATATAGACATAGTAGGGAGCCTGCACATTTCCCTGTCCTCCATCAAATACAAAATTTGCTTCCAGTCGGTGGCTGCCTGATTCAATCTCAACAAAGAAATTTATAGCCGTAATTTCATTTCTCCCGTTAACTGAATAATCTTCAATTATATCCTTATTCTGTGAATCAAAAGGAAGGACTTTAAGCTGATCAACACCGTCAATACTCAGGCGTGCAAACGAAACATTTATTGGTACGCTCTGATCATGTGTGATTGCATAATTAAATCCATGGACCTGATTTCTATTATAATTAAGATCTTTGTAATACAATAAAGTCTTTAATCCAACAGGAATATTGATTTTTTCAGCCAAACCCTGATTTGCTTCGATTGGGTATCTTCTCATGCTAATTTTATATAAACCTTTTTCCTCCGCGTAAATAGACCAGAAACCAAGGCATTTTTTTCCTTCCAATACTTCATCCTGATTCCATACACTTTCTCCGACTATATCATGTGTTGTAAGGCAAACAGGATTTTCTTTTGGAGACCCTATATGTATCTCAGCAAATTCGCGATGTTGATATACTTCCTTGTACCAATTACCATATGCTACCTCAAGCATTTTAACAATATCAGGAAATTGGTTAATTAAATTGTTTTGCTGTGCAGGGTCATTATTTATATTATATAATTCAGTACCACCGATTAAACGCCATTGATCCCATGCTATACAAGTAGAGGAATGCATGTAAATTGGTACATAAGAACGTTGCTGATTATCCAAAATGATTGTTCTGTCCTTAATTTCAGTTCCGTTTAATGCAGGGAGAAGGCTAACACCATCAAATGGTTTTTCGATAGTGTTTTTCAGCTTGCATAAATCAATTAATGTGGGTAATAAATCAATACCACCAGCCAATTGATCTATGTCTTTGCCTGTATTTAATTTACCTGCCGGCCAATTTATAAAAAGGGGCACCCTATGACCACCTTCATAAGGGCTTCCTTTCCATCCCTGCATACCTGCATTCCACACCTTAGCCCCCCTAGCCGACCCATTATCAGTGGAAAAAATCAATATTGTATTTTTATCGATCCCGAGCTCTATGAGTTTGTCTCTAAGTTTCCCTATGTTGTCATCGATATTAGTAATCATACCGTAAAATTCACTTAGTCCGGGTTCCAAGCTTTTGTACATTTCTTTATATTCATCAGGGCACACAAATGGCAAATGAGGAGCATTGGTTGATATATAACAGAAAAAAGGCTGACTGCTGTTTTTCTCTATGAATTTTGTTGCTTCTTCAAACCATACATCGGTGCAGAATCCTTTAAAGCATTCCGGTTTTCCATTCCTGAAGTAAGTGTCGTCAAAATAATCATTTGCCCAGTAATCCTGGACATTTCCTACTCCACCTCCACCATGGATCAATGCTTCATCAAAACCTCTGTCCTGCGGACGATAAGGATAATTATCTCCCAGATGCCACTTACCGAACATGGCTGTTTTATACCCGTTTTCTTTAAATAAATCAGCCATGGTTTTCTCGTCTTCATATAATATGGATCTTCCCGATACGGTTCGCCATACCCCTACCCTCGAAGCATAGCGTCCGGTTAACAGAGATGCCCTTGAGGGAGAGCAAACCGGATTTACATGAAAATTTGTGAACCTGATACTTTCAGCATAAAGTTTGTCCAGATTCGGAGTTCTGATAATCGTATTTCCAGTGCAGGCCAGATCTCCATACCCCTGATCGTCGGTTAAAATGAAAATGACATTTGTCTTTCCTGTAACCTGAATCGACACATCCGGGGGCTGAGAATCAGCAGTGTGAGTCAGTGAGCAGGCAATACCAAACAATATCAAAATCTTATCATTCATAATAATTGATTGTATCAATATTTATTTCCCTGGACTTTTGGTTCTTCTTAAGCTAATTCTATTCTTCCTTTTCGTATAGTTTAGATAGTTTCCCTTTATATATTGCCAGCCTAATATCACAACCAGGCATGTCAAAATAGGCATCGGGAGCATAATACAGATACCATAGGTCTTCGCTCACTTTGATTATTTCAGAATCATGTCCTTTAAAAACAGGAAAAACTCTTTTAGTCCAGTTGATTAGGTCTGAAGATGTTGCTATTCCGGTACTTGATGGGTTACCGCGGGTAACTGCTTCGCCATAAATCATGACCCAAAGATCATTTTCTCTTATAACCTGGCTATATTTTACAGGCCAGGTCTGTCCTTTCACCTCCAGACATTTAGCATTTTGAAAATCAAAGTTAATCTCATTGTTTGAAACAGCTACAACCAAACCAGACGGAGAGGGTAGTCCGTCCATAACAGCGTCCCAGGGCGCCTTTGCCCTGTCCCAATAAAATAAATAATATTTATTGTCATAAGGATTATGCACTACGTGGACATCTTCAAAATCACCAAAAGAACTGATCTTCCCTTTTTTTTCAAAATTTGTTCCATCAATAGAAGTTGCATAACCCCATGCGCCGCGAAAATTTATATTTCCACCATACCACATTTTGAATATACCATCCTTATAGATAACGAATGGATCCCATGTGCCATCAGAATCCCATTCTCCTGAATCTCCTTGTGCTATTGCAGGATTCCCAGGGTCTTTAGACCACTTGATTCCATCTTTCGAAGTTGCATGGCCGATTTGTAAGGTTTGGTATTCACTTTGAGTACCTTCTTTGCTTAGTTCACCCCATGCTTCATAATACATATGAAAAGTGTCTTTTACTTTTACAACTGTCATTGAGCCAAGAGCCCCTGCATCCCACTCTCCTTTTAGTCCTGGAGCTAGCACTACAGGATCTTTTGCAATGTGCTTAAAAGCAGGTCGATTCTGATTATGACAACCCAACAAGGTTAAAACTAAAGTTAAAAAGAATCTATATCTCATAATCTTCAAATTTTTAGTAGATATTAAAATTATCAAAGGTTTTTACATTATTATTTTTGACATTTATATTGTGAACATATCTTTCAATTAGCTATCAACTAATTGAAAAATCACATATTGCTATTATGCTATTATATTGCCTCAATAAATAGTAAGTTGTTTAAAACTGATATCAACTTCAACATTAGAGTTTTCGCCAATTATTAATGGAGAACCATCAACGGTTATCTTCAGTTTCTTATTTTCCATTTTAAAGCTTTGAGAAATAAGTTTTCCGTTTGATTTCATAGTAAGTTCAACCGAATTTTCGTTTACGTTCCCTCCAAGTTCCAGTCTGAATACCTTCATTTTTAACTGTCCATAATTCATCTTTATTTTGCAATGCTGATTTTCAGATGTCCTGCTTTGTGAGAAAAGTCCCCAGCCTTCAGCTGATGTGAATGCTGATTTGAAATTTTCAGGGGTAATTTTAGGTGCAAATCCAACCAATCCTTTAGGACCGTGGTATTCAAAACCACAAACTGCTAGAAATACTCCATAGCTTGCCATTGCCCTTGCATAGTGATCTCCGCATTCAACTTCATTCCATGGATTGCGTTTGGAAGCATGGTAGCGGTCGTGGATAGCCTTAGTTACAGCCAGCCCATTTTCCAGCATTCCTTCCCAAATCATGTGTCCGGCAACCTGATATTCAAATCCAGTCATGCATTCATTGAAATATGAGTCATAGCCGACTTTCACCCGCTTTGAATCGCCTTTTGGCCATGAGCACATGAGCAATCCGGCTTCACCCTCCATGGCATAAACCCTTCCTGAACCCAGCTGTTTCCGGTATAAACCGGCATCCAAAGCAAAATTGTATTTCCAAAGTGATTCAAGTGCTGTTTTGGTATTTTTTTCGCTAAGTACGCGGTCGAGTCCTACCTGGAATGCCCAGCTTTGACCAAGAACCTGGTCAATTTCACAACCGTCGTACGAACCTACTTCACTGGTATGAGCAGGATCACCTACCTGAAAATAGTATTCTCCATTAAAAAGTTGTTCGTCTATGGTTGTAGTACCTTTTTCTACAATCTGCCGGCATTTTTTGGCAAAATCGGTATCACCCATTTCGCTAGCCATTGCCTCTCCGGCAAGTAAAGCTGCCAGATAAATGGAACTTAACCAGGAGATTTTCCCATACCACTTACCATCAAGGGTATTCATCTGATCTCCTTCCAATACACCGTCATTATTTGAATCGCGGCTGAAGAGTGGAATAAATAGTAGTTTGGTCTTATTCCAGTTTGTTTTCAGAAAGGTATCGTCGGCCGACATTTGGTGCTCCCTAAAAATGCGTAGAATGGTTCCCGACTGACCGTCAATGGCCAATCCGGGATCATATTCCGCCCGGCATCCACTTATACCAGTATTCGTATTTAGCGCCAGTCCAAGGTCAACCCGCTGACGGTTGTCTCGTTCGATATCGGGGAAGATTCTTGCCATTGCCTGTGCGTAATGCCAAACGTGTGTACAGGTGCCATGGCAACACCCAACACCTTCCCATGCCCAGAAGCGCCCATTTTTATAACGGTTACATGTACCTGTTGCTATTGTTGAGGTGTTAATAAAAGTACGATCGAGGAACCAGAACGGCAGGGTTGAATCATACCAGGTATCCCTCCACAATTTGGTTAGGGCACTTAGTCGGTCGAAATTTGAAGAAACGTAATTGACAACTGAAAAGGCAGAATCAAATTTATTGGAATAGTAACGGCCAGAACCTATTTTCTGATCCGTCAGATTTGGGAAAAACCAGCTTACCAAGAAGGTAACACTTGCAGATTGATTTGGCGTCAGTGTCAATATACGCCCCAGTGAACCACTCGACTTTTCGCTCAGCAAAACCCTGGGCTGGTTGTTTTGAGCAATTTCAGCCGGGTCGCCAAGCAATGCCAGTCCCATGGTTCCATAATCCGGCAGGTTCTCTATGTTTGTTATATTGCCCGCACAATCGCTGAAGGTAATTTTCCCGATGCCTGTATTCCCCCATTCGCCTTCAAAAGAATCAACAATCTCAAGATGAGCCTCTGTGCCGGCCATATCCCTGACATAAAAGGACTGAAGTGTCATTTGATTATTGTCCGGACCTGCCTTTGTCTGAACAACCTTGTTGCCAAC
The DNA here is from genome assembly GCA_964349045.1 of uncultured Chitinophaga sp. Taxonomy (GTDB): domain Bacteria; phylum Bacteroidota; class Bacteroidia; order Bacteroidales; genus JACJXF01. The sequence continues at coordinate 17,788 of CAYGFI010000070.1, read as the reverse complement.
AACCAGGTTTATACAGGTTTGTACCTGATGCGAACCGCCACCAATCCAGAAATTAATGTAATTTCGGTCGATAGTAAATGATTTACTTATTAGTTTTCCTGTAGCTTTATCTTTATCGGGGATTGAAGATCCCGGGGCTGTGGCATGTGAGTTGATCACCCGGTCAGTATCACCACCAACATCTCCCTGATAGGAAGGAATGTCTGGTTTTCTGACCGGACCGTTTCCGAAAGCTGTTCCTTCAACTGTCCAGTTGGTAAAACTTGATTTATTCCAGTCTTCAAAGGTTTTATCGGGTCGTTGATCGTCGGTAATTTCGTCTTTTTCTACTGAACATTCCAGAAAAGTAAATCCATTGCCGTCAATTATTTTGTTTATGCGTTTTCCGCTGAAAATGGTTCGATTGTCGATACACACGGCATTTTCGAGCAAGCCTGTCAGATTTGCTTCAACTGGGGAAGATGAATTATTTTTAACTCTAAACTGCATAATAACAACGGGCAGACCAGAGTCGTCGGAAGCCAGTGGAATAAAAGGTGAGAAAGCCTCAAGCGTAATTTCAACCGGGATGGAATCATCCTGATAATTGACCTGGCCAATGGGGTATTGACCCTTAAAAGTTACATTGGCAAAACCATTTCGATCGATGGGCCAGTTTTTATCGCCAATAGAAAGAGAGAAGCTTTGTTCGAGTGGGTTATCAGGAAGGGGGGGATTGGCATAATTCTGGTGCTCGGTGTGATGCGTCCTGTTGAAGATATCCCATCTCCAAAGACGGCCATCTCCGCCAAGATAAACCTGCCCTGTGCAGATTCCGCCAACCGGCATTCCTATGTAGTTCAGCTCAACGCCCTTGTATATGGTTGGTAAGCCACGATCGTAGAGTGAATTGACCCAAGCTTTATTTAATTTTTTATCAACAGGTACTGCCTGGTTTAAGTTGGCCACATTAAAGGGACCTGCCATAACCGATAACCTTGAAAGACTTAATCCACCGACCAGAACCACAACTGATTTAAGAAAATCACGGCGTTGAACGTTGATCGAAGATGATTGAGAGACAAAACCTTCACGTGAATTTTTATTTTCCATGATTTTTTAGGTTTTCAGATTATCTATTGTTTGATGAGTTTGAGTGCCTTTTCTGAATTGACAATAACTTACTTAAACAGTGGTTCTTCAATAGTTTTTCTATTCTTATTTTTCAAATAATTCAGATAGTTTCCCTTTAAATATTGCCAGTCTAATATCGCAACCGGGCATGTCAAAATAGGCATCGGGAGCATAATACAGATACCATAATTCTTCGCCCATTTTCATTATTTCACTGTCATGTCCTTTAATAATTGGGAAAACTCTTTTTGTCCAATTGATAAGATCTGCAGATGTTGCTATTCCGGTACTTGATGGGTTACCCCGTGTAACTGCTTCACCATAAAACATCACCCATTGATCTTTTTCACGTATTATGTGACTGTATTTTACCGGCCAGTCCTGACCCACGACTTTTAATCTTTGTGCTTTCTCAAAATCAAAATTCACTTCATCATCTGAAATGGCAACAAACAACCCTGACGGTGATGGTAGTCCATCCATTACATCCTTCCAGTCTGCCTGAGCTCTGTCCCAATAGTAAAGATAATATTTACCATCAAACTGGTTGTGAACGACATGAATATCTTCCAGATTACCAAGATGACTGAGTTGTCCTTTTTTCTCAAAATGAATACCATCAGTGGATGTTGCATATCCCCAATCGCAATGTGAACCAACACCACCTCCATACCACATTTTGAAAATGCTATCTTCATAAATAATAAATGGATCCCAGGTGCCATCTTCATCCCACTCAGCTTGAGTACCAACAGGGAGGACTGGATTTGCAGGATCTTTATCCCATTTTATTCCATCTTTTGAAGTGGCGTGCCCTATCTGAAGTGATTCATATTCTCCATTAGTTCCTTCATTACTAAGAGCACCCCATGCTTCGTAATACATGTGAAAAGTGTCCTTTACTTTTACAACTGTCATGGAGCCGAGAGCCCCGGCATCCCATTCACCTTTTACTCCGGGAGCAAGCACCACCGGATTTTCAGCATAATTGGTGAAACCTGCAATTTTGCTGGGATTCTTTACTTCCTGGTTACTTTCAGAATAGGCAGTATTCTTTTTCTGATTAGATTGATCACATCCAAATACTGAAATTGTGATAGCCGCAATGATTATTTTATTCATAAATCTTATATTTAAAATTATTAATTAAAGTATATTCACAGAGATAAACTTAACAACATATCGCTTTTAAGTATGAATGACATTTTAATTTTGGCACAAAATAGACTTTACATGAAGCATCCATCAATTTGCTTTACTAGGTCTGAGATTATAAATTAAAATTTGTCCTTGTTTATTTCAAACATGTTCATCTACTAATCATTTACTGCCTGTTCTACCAACATCCTAAATTTCCACTGTGTATTATCATTATTAACACCTAGTGTTTGTTTCATAATAACTCCTACTATTTGTTCTTTAGGATCGGCAAAATACTGGGTATTGAAATACCCACCCCAGTCGAAAGTTCCGGCACTTCCTCGTCCACCATCACTCATTCCTTTCTCTGTTAATACACCAAAGGCAAGCCCATAGTGTCGTTTACCGTTTTCCCACAAAAAGGAGTGCTGGTTAGTCATAATCAAATTTACTGTTGTACGACTTAGAATACGAACCCCATTTAGCTCTCCGCCATTTAAATACATCTGCAGAAAAGTAGCATAATCTCTTGCTGTAGAGGATAGACCAGCACCACCTGAGAAGAAGCGTTTAGCACCTTTAATCGGAAAATCAGGATCATAAAATGTCACTGGATAGTGTTCCCATTTTCCATCAACCAAATGTTGCACAGCAACCAATCTGCTTGCCTTTTCCTCTGGTAAATAGAACCATGTATCATCCATACCTAGCGGATTAAGCAATCGTTCCCTTAAAAACTGATCAAATGGCATTCCTGAGATTACTTCAATAAAGTATCCTAGTACATCCAGTCCTTCTCCATAGACATAAGCATCACCTGGATTATTTAATAAAGGTAGTTTACCCAGTCTTCTTACGCTCTCACCGATTGTTATATCTTTGGTTGTAAAAAGATCGATCACCCCAGCTTTAGGATAAATTTTATTTATACGATTATCCCGATCTCCTTCACCATATCCTATTCCCGAAGTATGTGTTAAGAGATCCCGAATCGTAATCTCCCTGTTAGCAGTAATAGTTGTATAAGTTGTATCTATCAAATTAAAGTTTTTTATCAACTGCGGATCTTTAAACTCAGGGATAAATTTTGAGATTGGATCATCTAGTCTAAACTTACCCTCCTCCCATAGCATCATCACTGCAGTGGACGTAATTGCTTTTGTTTGTGAAGCTATCCGGAAAATGTCATCAGTTTTCATTTTCCGCCCAATCTTATTATCAGCATAACCAAATGCTTTTTCATAAACGATTTTCCCTTTTCTGGCTACAAGAACTACTGCACCCGGAATATCTCCATTTTGAACAGCAGTATTACACATTGAATCAATCAATGCCAATCGTGCAGAAGACATCCCCACACTCTCAGGAGATGCAATAGGATTGGATTGTACACAAGAAAGAAGTACAATACATGACAACGAAAAAAATAAAAGATTTTTTGTAAATTGAATCATAACCAGTTTTTTAGTAAAACTCCTTAGCTACCTTATTTGCAATGATATTTACATCATCAAATAAAATTTCTCCATTGGAAGATTCTATAACTATCTTTGCTGTTTTAATCCCCTCCGGAACAACAAATTTCACTCTATTGCATTGCCATTTATCATTCTCTTCTACTTTGTTTTTAAATACCTTCCCTCCGGATGTAGAAGCTGTGATGGTATAATCTCCGGAAATAATTTTTGAATCAATCATAAAATAGTAGTTCCCTGATTTAACAGAAATAGTTTGTTCTAAGCTAGCTTTCCCATTCATCCTAATAATGTTGTTAATACCCTCATTATATTTGGCAACATTTCCTTCATATTTCCAGCCTGACAATCCTGATGCAAAATCACTGTTAACCATTTTCACATCACTCTCTTTAATAATGTTTTGTGGTGTAAATTGCCTTCCTATACGCAATTTAGTATTAACCAGAGTCTCAAACATACCGGCATTATTTTGTATCCCATACTCCATCACACTTGGTCTTTTCATTAATAACTCAAGAGGTACTTTTTCGTAAAGAACTTTTATTGTAATAGTATTCTCTTTGTCAAACTCAATATAATCAGTCACGTCACCATCATATGAAGTAACCTCTTTGCCATTTACGAACAGAATAACCGGTTCGTCCGCTCTGTTGGTATAGTCATCTGTCAATATACATGTCCCAAATCCATATCCTTTGGTGCTATACCATTTAGCAATAAATCTGATTGGTTTTCCTTTAAATGATTTTGGAACAAAGACGTTACCTTCCCAATACTTGTGGTTATCTACAACTTTACCTTCTTTACAGGTGAATTCAAGTTCATCATACGGATCTGTCTGCATGTATATATTCCCTTTTTCATCCCGGAATTTTACATAATGGTGACTAAACCTGTATGCTTCCATGGGTGCATCAAATGTATATGTGTCACCATATTTTTTATAAGGAATTGCTGACGATATCAATTCCCATCTGTTATCTTTTGTTGCTTTTCTGTCAATATTCAATTTTATTGTTTTTAATGATACAGGTCTGAGAGAGAGACTTTCCCCTGACTTTATATTTTCAGCAGGAGTACCATCTATTCTAATTTCTTCGGAATTATTGACATTAAACCCGTAGGATATCTTAGCATATATATCAGATTTGTTAGGATTCCACAAGCGAAGTACAGGTTCTTTACCCGATGCCACATCAAAAGTGAGAGCACTCATTAATACTTTTCCCTGTAGGGATACATAAGTTTTTTCTGTTGCTTCCCCTTTGTGCTTTTCTACAACAACAGCAGGAGGTGTGAAGTAGTAATTCGCAACTTCTCTTTCATTTTCATACAAATCACGTCCTTTTCCACTTACTATTGAAAAGTTGTGATGCAAAGGTCCTTCATTCGAAAACTTCTGATTAAAACGTAACATTCCCGGCACCCATTCATTGAGTGTGATTACCAATTCCGCAGAAATGCTCCACTCTCGCTTATCACGTGGAATTTGAGATGTAAATCCGGTATGCCAGGCATGAATACCTTTGTGCATGAGCAGAAATGACTTGTCATTTCCCTTGTGATCTAACCATGAGTTAGAGTAATAATAGTCTCTGTCTGCTTCAAGAAAGTCTGCTATAGTGTTACAGCGTGTTTTTCCTTCGAATGTAGGATGAAAATCAAACCATAGGGCTTCTTTTTTCTCTCCTTCAGAGATATCCATCAGATCGCCATTTTTGTTTTTTGACTCATATTCAATACTTAGGTCAATTCTGTCTAGTTTTTCATAAAATGTGTGATAAATCCTAATATTTGCGTTTTTCGATTCCCATTTAGAACATACAACAGAACGAACCGCTCCTTTTTCAATAATTTCCCAGCCATTGGCTTTATAGTAATCTAATACTCCAAAAGTGTTTCTAAAACAATATGCTAAAGTTCTGTCATAAGTCGTGTTAGGCTCAAAACTTTCATCAGAACCAAGGATAAGCTGATTAAGTTGTTTATCATATATTCCTACAACTCTTCCACCTTTATCAAGACTCATACGGAAGTAGTTGTTCTCAACTTCTTTTTCACTGTTTTTAAAAGAATATTCCTGATTTACGACTTGATCAACATATTTGATTTGATAAACTCTGTACCCAAGAGCCGGTAGCTCCTTGGCCCAGATTACCAAATTTGCTTTTTTCAATGAACCATCATTATATTTCTCTGCATTATAGAGTTGGAAAGGAACATTTTGACCATTGTACTCTACATTCAGATTAAAAACTTCTCCTTTATTGAAATTAACCTCTTTCTCTGACACATTGCTGTTGATAGAGGCCAGTGGATTAAAAACAACCAGAGCCTTACCCTTTTCTTTAAAGTTGGTATTTGCTTTTTCACTTATATATTCCAGTGATGCATTCATTATTTCCTGGGAAATAAATGAGCTTGCATTTCTAAGATAGCGCCCACTTTCGTAGTTTGAGCTTCCAATCTCTACTCCATACGCTTCACTTCCACAATACATGATGTCGTGATTTTGCGAAGCCAACAATGCTTTCCAGGCAGCATCAAGTTGTAATGAAAAGTCATTGCCACCCTCAATATAACTAAGAGTCGCAAAACGTTCTGCTAACAATAGTTTGTTCTCACTCAGGCAGTTGTAAACAGAGGCTAGGTTACCATATGCTGATGTATAGCCACCTGCATCAAAATAAAAATCCTCTTCGTTGGGATTAAAAAGTTTTATATTAGAAAAATCCAGCGTCTCAAAGTATTTCTCAAGTGTAAATGGTGCTGCTACAAGATGTACTGCATCGTGCCACTCAGTCATTAAATAAGGATCGTTTGAAATAACTTTTATTGTAGATCCGTCGTTTGACTCCCAAATCCCACTCCCTCTAAAGTTGTTTTTAAGACGCCCACATATACCGAGATGATTTTCATAGAGTGAGTTTTCAATTCCCACACCATGCAGCATATAAGGCAACTGAGGACACATTGTAAACTCCTGATAACTATATGACTTTACATTTTGTCCAACTGTTTCGTAAATTGATTTTGTTCCATACAACATCTGCCTGATATTCGACTCTGTATTGACCATATAAGAGAGTTGTTGTGCAAACGTTCCTCCAACAATCTCAATATTTCTGTTTTTCACAGCCATTCGTACTTTATCTGACATCAGTGGATAGTACTTATCCAGTGCCTGCCATGTGACACCGTCATATTCAAAACCATGATTTTTTGATGGGTCAGCCAGTACCTCTTCAGCAGCACCTTTTATTTTATCAGCAACATTGCTACTTCCTCCCGACCAGCCCCACCAGCCCAGAGCAATCTCGTAACCATGACTATTACTGATTAATATCTGTTTTTTCTCTTGAGCTTTGGCTCCTGGGAATAACAAGCAGAAACAGACTACTGGAATAAATATATTCTTCATTTTTCGATATTTGGTTAACGAAAGTGTGCTGGTTAAAGCGGGTAGCCAACTCTAGTCGATTCTTATCATAATTTACTAAATATTCCTTTCTCATTATTTTAACTGCACCTCCCTGAGGCAGAGCATCGAGAAATTCTTTTAATTAAAATACTTTCGAAAACTTAAAGGTCTTGATCCCTTTACCATGTAAACTAAAATTAATATTTTCAATACCCCTCAGGTCATTAAATTTATCCGATCCATCAGGTGATACTTCATCAACCTCTTTTGCAGGGATGTCACATTTAAGTGTATATTTCTTTGTCTCATCGTAAGGATTAAAGAAACGAACCAGTACATCATCATCTTTAACATACATGGCAGTCACATCAGGAGCATCCCCTTCAAATTCCAAAAAAGAATAACTACTTTTCATGCTGGAATTAGGTAAGTGAAGTTGGGAAGTGAGAGGCTCATTTACCTCCCTTGACCTCTCCCAGATACCAGCATCATAACAATTTCCCTGGTGTGGATAGAATGAATATCGGACAGTTTTGTCTCCTTCAAGGTAGACTGTGCCAGTATAGTACCCGGTAAATCCACCATATGCAACCGTTAAAGTAAACGGATAATCCGGTCCGTAAGAATAAGCCGTGAGCTTATCGGTAAAAACACTCATACCTACATTTTCGCTGGCGGAGTATATATCAGCCCAATGAAGTAATAGATTCATTTTGCGGTCGTCACTGGTTTCATAGTGAGTATCTTTTAATGTACTCTGATAGATATCAAAGGCAGCATCTTTAAAGATTTTTCCGTCAGATAAATCAACAGGTAGAAAAGCCTGCAACTTCATTTTCTCATTATACATAGGTTTTTTTACTAATTCCCTGCTAAACTCTTCCTCTTTAGGCGCTCCAATAAAGGTCTTTTCAGGAAAATTAAAATTGGCACTAACATCCACTCTTGGATTGTCTATAAAAAAAGTGTAAAAAGTATTAAAATGGGTATCTGCAATTTTACCAGTTACTAATATCTTAGCACGTACAGGCCCGTTTTCTAATAAAGATATCTCTGACAAGGAATCTGCACTTGACCTCCATTTTGACTCTTTAGTAAAATAACCTTTAAAATAATTATATCCCTCCAGGGAGTCATCACAAAACTCCTTTTTTAGCTTTTTAGAATAAAAACTTTCTATTGTACCTCCTCTTTTTCTATTGAAACGAATCCGATAGATTTCATTTTCAATCTGCAAGAAATTCTCATCGTCTTGAATAACTGAGAATAGATTTTTTCGTTTACTTTCCTTCTGGAGAGAAATGATTTTATAGTTACTATATCCCATTGAGGGAACTTTTGCTTCAAAGATCAATTCTACTTCCCTTAGGCTCCCATCATAATAGTAATCTCCTCTCATGTTAAACTGAGAAGGTACTTCATTCCCATCCATATCTGTAACGATTATATCAAATGTATTTCTGTCGACAGGCACGTCCAATGATACAATTTCTTGTCGGGGCCACGCAAGGGTATTAAAAACGGTAACTTCCTGCTCACTTCCCTTCATATGTTGCCCTGTTTGAGATATTAACATTTTTGCACGCATTTGTACAGTTTTACTTTTCCTGTCGGAATTCCATGATGCCGCGCCAGCTTTCCAATACCATCCACCAGCCATTCTATCTTCTTCAGGAAGTGAAAAAGCTCGAGATTGGGTGGGTCTGGCACATACATAAGCATCATGATGCTGAGCAATCGTAGCACTTTTCCAGGCATCAACCATATCATTCTCAAAAAGGGGTTTACCTGCCAAAACCGAGGCCATGGTGCTGAGTTTCTCTGCCATAAGCAGATTCTTTTCATTTTCCCTAATCCATGCACTTAAATTATCGATTACTTGCGAACCCCATGGTGAACTAGGATGTATATTTTCCTGCGTAAACTTAAAATGATACTCTGGTTCTGGTAACACATCATTAAAAAACTCTTTCAAGGTTACATGTTTGAGATTTGTTTGCAATGTACGAGGTGTAAATCGTGAATTATGACTCATATTCCAGGCGTAGAGGTGAGGATGAACTGTCATTCCAACATCCTGGATCCATTTTCCAAGCACATGATCTATTCCTAAATCCTTATACTTTTTCACATATTCAGGAGTGTCAAATAATGCTTCGGTGATACCGCTATTGATGTGTTTCTCACTACCATATGAAGGAACACAAGGAATTGTGCTACCATCCGGTCCTTCCCATAGCACTACTTCTTTATCTATTCCGGACTGATAACCTGTCCATAACGTTCCGGCATCCATCATACAAGCTTGCCTGAACCCCAACTGATTTAATATTTGAGGCAAGGCGCTTGTAAAACAGGGCTCCTGTACAGCATAAGACACTGCCTTTACTCCGGGGAAAAGCTCTTGAACACGTTCCTTTCCCATGATGAGATTACGTATATTGCTTTCACCGTCAATTGTCCAGCAATAAGGCTGGTTGTAACTATTAGCCCATATCTCTATTCTTGCGGATGAAGAGGTGTCTTGCAGGTGTTTATACAATCTTTCATAAGAAAGCGGATCATATGATTTATATAATTCATAAGTCTCCGATTCAACTTCAAGAGAAACTTTCCACTCCGGGAATTCATCCAATTCAGTGAAAAGTGCTCTTAACCAACTTTTTTTACAGTCCCCACACATCTCCCATCCTCCATGATAGCCATCGATGTAATACATATCATACTCTTCATTTTGCTGAGCATATAAACTGTGGGATATGATAAAAATCAGCGCAATAAATAAGAATATCTTTAAGTTTGATAATTTTTTCATTATTATAATTTTTACTTTTTCAAGTTAAATAAACTCTTTAGCCACTTTATTTGCGAAAACATGAACATCATCAAGCAGTATCCTTCCACTCTCCGATCGGATGGAAATAGTGGCATTATTAACATCCTCGGGAACGATAAATTTCACCCTGTTGTTTTGCCATTTTGCATTCTCGTCTATAGTGGTTTCATACGTTTTTCCATCAGGTAACCTAACAGATAAAATATAAGCTCCGGTTTCTATCTTTGTATCAACCGTAAAGTAATAATTACCCGGTTTAATGGTAATATTTTGAGACACTTCTCCATTAGAGATAACAACCAGTCGATTACTGCCCTGTCCGTTTTCCCCAAATTGGTCTTTTACTGTTCCAGTTACATTCCATTTCGATAGCCCATCGGAAAAATCGCTATTACTTAATATACAATCATACTCATTAGTTATATTTTCAAGAGATATGTTTTTACCTACACGAAGAAACGCCGAGGTCATATTTTCAAAAAATCCTCCCAGCTCTACTACCTGATATTCCAGGTTACTCCGGCGTGAATTGATAATCTCTTCAGGCACTTTTTCATACAGCACTTTTAACATAATCTCATTCTCCTCTCCACAACTTACATAGTTGCTGATGTTGCCATCGAAGGTGAGTACCTCTTTTCCATTGACAAAAATAGTCACGGGTTCATCAGCCCTGTTTTTATAATCATCAGTTAAACCACAAGTGATAATACCATGCTGTGTGGTTAGTCCCCAGCTATGTAAAACTCTGATAGAACGTCCTTCAAAGTTCTTAGATATATAGACTTTTGTCTTGTAATATTTGTAATTATCTTTTATCTCAGGTTGATCAAAATTAATTGGAATGTCTTCAAAAGGATCGGTAATACTATATTCAAGTCCTTCTTTATCTTCAAATATCGCATTGTTATGGTTGTACCTGTATACCTGCATTGGTGCATCGAAACAATAGGTGCCACCTTTCTGTTTATAGGCTATCGTAGCAAATTTTAACCCGGGTTTGGAAAAAGGTTTTATTGGCTTTGCATCATTGAATTTAATGGTCTTAAGTGATACCGGAAACATAGTTACTGAATTATTAATACTGATACTCTCTTTTTCAGCGATTCCATCGAGGCGTATCTCCTGAATTTGAGTGGCACCAAAATTAGTTTTCACGAAGGTATTGACCTCTTTTTTGGAAGGATTCCAAAGCCTCATTACGGGCTCCTTTCCAGATGCTACGTCATGGTAAAAAGCCTGAAGTATTAAATCATCTCCGGTCTCAAGGAAAAACTTCTCTTTGAAGTCTCCTTTATGCTTCGATTGTTCAACTGCAATGAGCGGAAAGTAGAAACTTTGCACCCGTTTTTCGTTCTTCTGAACACTTATATCATTACCACTAACAATCGAGAAACGATGTGTAACCTCTCCTTCGTCTGATGATCTTTGATTGAATCTAAGCATCCCTGGAATATATTCATTTACCGTAATTGCAAGTTCACAAGCCAGCACTCTTTCTCTTTTATTACGGGTAACCTCCGAAGCAAAAGTTTTATGCCATGAATGCAATCCTTCATGCATAATCATAAATTTATCTCCTTCATAACCCTGAAAATCAACCCAGGAATTGGAAAAATAATAGTCTCTTCTATCCTCTAAATAATCAGCAACGGTATTACACCTCACATCTCCATTTTCAGGCAAGATAAAGTCCATAAAGAGTTTTTCTCTTTGGTCACCGGGAGATATGTCCATCAAATCACCGGAGTGATGTTTTGATTTATAAACAATTTTCACGTCTATCTGATCCAACTCTTCATAGAGGGTCTGATACATGCTGATGTTAGCATTTGGTGATTCGTATTTTGTTAACATTACTGTTCGTACTGGTCCATGTTCAATGATTTCGTATCCTCTGGGCCAATAATGATCCATCAGGCTCAGTGTGCTTCTGAAACGATATGCAGTGGTTCTGTCGAAAGGCAGGTAAACCACTCTGGTTTCAACATCTGTATCGACGCCAAGTATTAGTTTATTATTCAGTTGTTTATCAAGTATTGCCAGCACTTCACCTTCCTCAGTAAGAGCAAGATCGAAAAATTTATTTTGAATTCTGTCTTTACTAATCTGAACAGAACCGGTTGCTTTTTCTATTTCATTATTTAAATAAACCAGGTCATAAGCACGGTATCCGAGGGTAGGCATATCCTTGGCCCAAAAAACAACGTTGGCCTTTTTTATAGAGCCATCATCATATTTCTCAACCCCGGATAACTGATAAGGCACTTCAATTCCCATATATTTCACTATCAGATCTTTAGCTTCTCCTTTGTTAAGCATTACTTCTTTTTCAACAACATCGTTATGCACATTGCCATGAGGATTAAAGGCTACAAGAGATTTTCCATTTTCCTTGAAAGTAGTATTCACGGAAGATGCAAGATGTTCAAGTGAGCTCTTAAGTACATTATCGGCCAGTTTTTTCGCGGTACTAAAAAGGTATTTTCCACCTTCATAATCAGAACATCCGGTCTCGGCACAATAAATCTCACTACCACAATATGTAATGTCGTGGTTTTGTGAACCAAGCAGGGCTTTCCACCCCGCTTCGAGCTGAGGTGCAAAATCGTTCCCTCCCATAAGGTAACTCAAGGTTGAGAATTTCTCGGCTAAAAGAAGTGTGCGCTCAGATTGGTTGATATAGATTGCAGCCTGATTGCCATACGAAGCAGCAAAACCACCTGCATCAAATTGAAATTCATTTTCGCTGGGATTATAAATATTTGCATCTGAATAATCTAACTTACTAAAATACTGACTAAGTGTAAACGGGGATGATCTTAGATTGAGAACATCCCAACAGGTGACCTCCAGATTAGGATCATGTACCAGTGCCTTCACGGTTGCACCATCATTGGACTGCCATAATCCTTTGCCCCTGAATTTATTAAAAACCCTACCACAAATAGCAAGTGTATTTTGATACATAGAATACTCAATACCTGTTCCATGAAGCGCATAAGGAAGTTGAGGATAGATCATAAATTCCTGATAGTTATATGTGTTTACATTTGTACCAACCGATTCGTAAATTGCTTTTGTTCCAAATAGCATTTGTCGGAGGTTTGACTCTGTACCTACAATATATGGCAGATGGCCACCAAAAGTACCTCCAACAATATCCATTTTCCCCATCTTTAAGGCATTTCTAACTTCATAGGAAGCAACAGGAAAATACTTATCAATAAATTGCCAGGAAATTCCGTCATATTCAAATCCATAATGGGTATCTTGATTTGCAATTACATATCGGGCTAATCCGCCAATGGTATCACATACAGCTTCACTACCTCCATACCAGCCCCACCAACCTGGAGCGATCTCATACCCATGACTATTATTGATTACTGTTACTCCATAATCTGCTTGTGAATAGGGGATATTTACATCTCTCTTCTCTTGCCCAAAACTGGCTATCTCTATTAGTGAAAGAAAAAATGATAACACAATCATAGATAGTTTATAAACCTTTTTCATAAGAATTATTTTTAATAATTTCCATATTTTTGTAATGCCTCCCACATGGTCATTATATTTTCGGGGGGCACATCCGCCTGGATATTATGGATAGTAGCAAAAACAAACCCTCCACCGGGAGCAAGTGCATCGATGTGCATCTTCACATTATCTATAATCGCTTGCCTGGTTCCAAAAGGTAAGACCTTTTGTGTGTCAATTCCTCCGCCCCAAAAAGTAATATCTTTTCCGAAGTCTTTCTTAAGTTGAAAGGGATCCATATCCGCTGCATTGGTCTGAACCGGGTTGAAAATATCCACGCCGGACTCAATAAGATCAGGAATAATGAACCGGGAAGATCCACAACTATGAAAAAATATCTTAATATCAGGTTGGTGTTTCTTTATTGTTGAGAATATTTTGGAATACCATGGTTTAAAAAAAGTTTCAAACATTTCATGACTGATTGCAGGTGCGTTTTGTAAGCCAAAATCATCAGAATATAGTACGACTTTGATATCATCTCCAAGATAGGGGATAGCCCAATCCCAGAATCCAATATCCGTTTCGGCTAATCTTTGTATCAGGTAATGTATCAGATCAGGATCTGCCAACATACACAAAAAACAATACTCATGTCCCATAATCCATTGAAGTTGTTGGAATAGTCCTGCCGTCATTCCCGAACAACCCAGCATTACAAGCGAACCACTATTTCCCAGTTCACTGGCTCTCTGCTTGATTCCTAGGAGGCGTTTTTCGTCTTTCGCTTCCGGAAATAAGTATTTTTTTGCTTCATCGAGAGTTTTACCCTTCAGCGGACTGCGCACAATGTCGTAATACAATCCGTGAGGAATAGGCTTGCGCCAGGTGATATCCCAAATATCGCGATACTGTTCAAAGCCCGGAGCTTCCTCCATTTTCATCTGCCATCCGCTTGAACTACCCGTTAAAACACCTCGCGTATCAACCCGGAGACGTTCCAGCATATCATCCTCTACTAAGGCAAGGCCCTGAACTAAATCAAAGAGTTTCGTCTCTCTTTTTTCCAATCCTAAATAATCTCTTAAGTTATCGTAGGCGATTCGATGAATTCCTGTTACAAGTGAACCACTCAGGTCAAAAGGAATTTTATCCGGTTCCTGATGGTTTAATGTTGTTAAAACTCTTTCTTTACTATTCATTTTATTAAATATGTTTTTAACATACTCTGTTTAAAGAAATCTAATGTCTTACCTTGGAATTTTAACTATTTACTTTTTCCCTAAACGCTTAATATAATTGTGGAAACTAAAAACATTGCAAACAGAACACCGGTCACAAGTTTGCTGATAATATCGAAGCGAACTCAAAAGAACTTTTATGGTAAAAGCGAATTCGCATACCCTAAAACAATCCATGAGCATAGGAGTACAGCATTTCCAATCATCAGAATTCTCAATGGTTTTACGGACTCTTGCCATTCTCCAAAAAAGTAAGCATACGTATTACTTATTACTAATGAGAGAGAGAGGAACATTGTCCACCCGATAGATGTTCCAAGTTCACCCAATTTAGCAGCTCCTTGTCCGTAAAAAGCTAAAGCAGCGAACCAAAATAACGAGGTAACAACTATCTTTAACCAGGGTTTCCATAGAGGACGAATAGTATAGGTTGTGTAAGTTTTATTTTTAATTAAAAAATACAGAGTATACCCCCCCTGTACCAAAAAACCTCCTATAAAAACGATCATCCAGGAAACTAGATTGGCTACCGAATCACCGGCACCTATTTCCAGTGCAGTACGCTGTGCTTCCGCGTAACCAATGTTCTGAAGAGCTCCAAGCAATCCTGAAAATAGGGCGATCAATAAACCAAATTTGAATAACTTTCCCGAAACCACTCCTTTTATCTTTTTACCTTCTTCTATTTGTAATCTATCCCGCCTGATCCCTGCCAAAGTAACCAGTGCCACACCTCCAAACATGACAGCGGTCCCCAATAAAATAAAAGGAAGAGCTGATGATTGAGCAATCCCCTTTATCCTGAGCATGGGAATCAATGAACCGGTGGCCATGGTGATAGACAAGATGATACCATAGGTGAGTGACATGCCAATCCAGACCAGTGCTTTTCCCCAGAAAATGGCAGCCAAACCCCAACACGCACCAAAAAATGTTGTATAAAGAAAAACTTTAATCGGAATAGCCGATAAGATTCCCCAAACATCAGAGCCTAGTGTAAATGCCCAAACCAAGGGAATAATAATCATTGAAATAAAAGCAAATGGAAGCCAGAATGCCTCCCAGGATAAGGGTTCGAATCGTTTTTGTCCAAGACCAAAACTTGCATGGGAGATTCCCCCGAGTACAATAAAAATCAATGCGACTATCATCATCTAACTAGTTAATTTCCTTTAAAATATTTCATTTTCAATTTTTTTCATAATAGCTACTGGACTCCTTTTATTCATCAATTTTCAATAACTTGTTTGAGAATAAGATTTCTCCGTTTTCATTATATAGATTAACCAGATAAATCTGTTTTGCACTGGGAAGTGAGAATTCGATCGGCTCTGTCTTATCATACTGCCTTGAGAAAATCTTTCTTCCCATCATATCAACCACAGTCAATGTTGTTCGCTGAGAATTCAAACCTTCTATTTTATATACTCCCCTAGCTCCAGAGATAATTTTCATCTCCGGTTCTTTAGTAATTCCTAAGGTATTACTGAAATCTAAAGCACAATTATTATTATTTATAAAAAGATTAAGGGCTGCTGAAACTCTTATCAGTCCCCCAAGTGTATTGCTACAGAAGTTATTATCCTTTATAGTAATATTGTTTCCTCCATCAAGACTCAAACCATAACTTTTAGAACCTGAGACAATGTTATTTGTTATTATTATATTTGTTGGTATTATATGAGATTGATTGTTTTTAGTAATCACAATTCCATTCAACGCGAAACCTTTTATCTCATTATAGTTAACAGTTATATCTTTGGCTGCTCCGATAAAGATTCCTTCCATAGCTCCGTTTTCAAGATAGTTACTATCAATCCTTACATCTTCAACATAATCCCCACTTGCGCATTCTATTGCAATGCCTGTTCCTCTGGGTTTATAAATTTTATTGTTTACGATCTCAGCACAAACATTTGTCGCAAAACCACCTCCAAAAGCTATCCCGTAATCCCACCCTACATTCAGATATCCTGAATTTCTGATAATGTTATCTCTGACAATTACTGAATCCTGACCATCGGCTATTTCTATTCCTGCCATCCCCGGATTGATAATTTCATTTCCCAGTACCTGGTTATTATATCCTGGTCTTGTTCCGGAAGCACCATCTATGGCTATACCGTGGCAAAAGTCATCACTTGTTTTTCTGAATTTTCCTGAGCCTTCCACGTAATTACCAATAATTTTGTGATTCGACCCACCTTGGGTAACGATGATGGTGTGATATCTTGTGTATTTTACTATATTTCCTTTTATCAGACAATACCTGGCACTAAGGGCTATGCCACCACCTCCCTTACAATTTGTGATTGTACTATTGGTTATATCTATGAACATGCAATTATTTGATTCCAGGACTATCCCATCACCAGACACACTATCAATAACACAAGAATCAATTTGAATATGTTCAGAAAATCCTCCGATTAATATTCCCCTGCTAAATATTGGCTGATTAATATCTCCTTTAAAAGTAAGTTTCTTTAAAACCACATCCGACACATTTGTGCCAATTATGATATCTCCTCCTGTTTTTTTCCTTATTACAGGATTATTTACTCCAATGATTGTTATACCTGATTTTAACTTCAATGAATTTGATATCTGATATTCTCCTTCTTCGATAAAGATTGTTCCCTTTTCCTTTATCATAGCAAAAGTTGTCTGAAAAAGATCATCTGCACTGCTACTTTCGTATAGAATGCCATTACCATTTTCCATATCCGTTGCTATAAAACCACTTCCAGTTTTTTGTATCACAATACTGCCCGACACAGGCGACAAAGGCATAGCGGTTCGAATACATCTTACTGATAAAAATCCCCAGGGATTGTTTGGATTGGTCGCCTTTGAAACCCAGTTATTAAAATTGGGAGCGGCATTTCCAGGAGTGTATTCCAGGTGAATCGCTTTCATGTTATCATTCGGATTTTCATCGGCTACAGCCCATCCGGTCCATGACCCATCTCCATTATTGAAGTCCGGGGGTACAAATGTTCCGGAAGCAGACTCTCCATCAACCGCATCTGTCATATTTAATGATTGTAAGTCCACACCTCTTGCTAAAACCTTTTCC
>CAYGFI010000069.1:0-23368 GCA_964349045.1 uncultured Chitinophaga sp. | reverse complement strand
TTCGGTATACTTACAGTAATGGTTATCCGGATATTGTTAAAAGAAAAGATAATGGAGCTATAATTTGATCCCTTTGTTGCTGATCCGTATTTTACTCAATAAACGATAGTAAATATTTGATTTCTTTGTCAGTAATATCTTCCTGTTCCGATTTATCGTAAATGGCGAGAAGGAAAACATTGTTTTCAACAACTTGGACATGAGTAATAACCCTTGCACCACCAGACTTTCCTTTGCTTTTGGATTTTATGGCAATACGAATTTTATAGCAGCTATTAGACATTGCATTGCCTTGTATCGGGTTTTCTTCCAGGTTTTCAATTAAATCTGCATATTCAATTTTAATGGAAGGAAATTTCCTGACTAACCTTTTGAGCTGCCTGTCAAATGGGGGTATGGTAACAACATTATAACTCATTGAGTAAGTCTTTTGCAGGACGGGCTTTAAGTTTACCTTGTTTTACTAAATTAATGTTTTCCACCGCTTCTTTTATTTCTTCAAGCAACTGGGCTTTTGCCGGAGAAATTGGCTTTGCCTTGGCAAAGGAGAAATTATTGAGCAATTCCAGAATGAAATCCCCTTTATTATCTTTTACATCAACCAATACTTTCATTATTTTTCAATTTTATTACGGCCTGATAACCATCAAACCTTGGTTTCTAATTTAATACATTTAAATAATAATCCTTAAAAAGGGCATTATTTTAGCTTACAAAGATACCAACCTTTCTATGAATATAAAAGTTTAATTTCCTGTGCCCGTCAAGCATTTTGTCATAATAAAATTATCATATTTGTTGGTGAATCGGCCTTGTTACGATTTATAACAAACAGGATTCAACTTATTATCTTCACTAAGACTATTTGGGTTCCATAGATGCACTTTCAAACGATGAAACCCACATGATTCGAGAACCGAGCTTGCGAGCTCAGCGAAGCTAAACACATGCACAAATGTATAAAATCTCTTAATGTGGGTTCCATCCGACCATTGAAAATAAATTTTTATACGGATGAAAACACAATTGTACAATATATGAGTTTCGACCCCCTTTCAGTGAAACCGGTGTTGAACTAATCCCGCCGAAGGCACGAAGTTGGGAGGGAAGAAGGATAGATCCTGCCAGATTTGGAAAATCAGGGGGATTTTTTCCCAAACTCCAGGTTCTCAAAGAAATCGAGGAATTTTTTCAGAAGGCGGTAGTATAAAGCAATATAGAGGGTAATAATACTAAACCATATCACCATAATATTTACCCAGAACGTTTTATAATACTCTCCAAAAATCTTCTTCCGTGGGGCATAAAAATGGGCTTTTATGAAGGGGTGCATGGGATCGAGATATATCGGGTCTTTCTTCTGAATAAGTTTACCCTCGTACTCTACGATCTTTTTCCACTCGTTATTGTTGGTTACAAATTCCTCGAGGCTTTCATTGGCATAATTTCTTTCAAGCTCACCGGCAAGAACCTGATCTTCTTTCATCTTAAGCTCATTTTTCTTATTGTAAATAAGTTTGTAAAGTTTCGCGTAAAAATCCCTTACCGTGGTAAGGTATTTATTTGCTTCATAAACTACATTTCTGTCAGCCCTGCCGATTGAAAGCCTTTCTGGATTTGGGAAACTAAGTTCAATTGTCGGCTTGAATTCCTTTTTAAGCGCCTTTCGGTAAGCCTCCTCTTTGATAATTTCATTTCTGATCAGGTCAAGGTTATACGCGATCTTCTCTGATTTTGAAGTATCATTCAGATTGTTTTCAACATAAGCAAGTTTGTTATTCAATTCATTGATCAGAAAATCAGATTTGTAACTGGCATTACTGCTCAGTTTATCCAGATTGTAATACTTCTTCTGGTAATCGTTCTCAATGAACTGGTAGGTTGCAAGGGCTTCATAGGCCCATCTTGCTGTGATAATTTCCCCATAAAGAGGAATGGATTCCGGGCTGGATATTTTTGGATTTAACTTTTCAAACTTCACAATGATACCGCTAAGAATAATCTGTGGTATTACAAGGAAAGGTATCAGAATATAAATCGTAACCACAGTTTTGAAACTGTCTGAAATCAGCAAGCCTAAAATATTGGAACTTGCCCAGGCGCTGAAAAGTACGAGCCAGTATTCGAGATACATTCCCCTG
Source organism: uncultured Chitinophaga sp. (assembly GCA_964349045.1). Lineage (GTDB taxonomy): Bacteria > Bacteroidota > Bacteroidia > Bacteroidales > JACJXF01. The sequence goes on along the minus strand of CAYGFI010000069.1, from coordinate 21,227 downwards.
ATTTCCATGATTGAGTTTCCGATGATCACGAAGGTGGCTGCCTGTATAGCAGACAGGGCAAATTGCACAAACACTTTCGACATCAGGTATCCCGACCAGCTGAGATTCAGAAAAGCCTCCCTCTTTAAAATTTTACGGTCCTTAATAATCTCTTCGGCGCTTACGGTCAATCCCATGAAAAGGGCAACAATTACCGACATGAACAGATAAACCGGCAGGTTGCTGTTTCCTGATAATGTATATCCGTACTCATTGGTTACATCAACACTGAAATATTTTATAATATAGGCCAGAAGAGATGCCAGGATAGGGGCTTCAAGAAAGTTGATAGCCAGGAACTGGGTGTCGCTAAGCTTTTTAAGCACATCCCTCGAAACAAAAACCCAGAATTGCTTGAGCTTTCCGGGAACCTTAAAAGATATTTCCGGAAGTTCATCCTTCCCGGCATGCATTTCTGCATCTTCAGATTTGTGATGGCTGTAAAATTCACTCCATTCGGTAGGACTTATCTTTCGGGTGTCGGTAAGTTTTCCGTATTCATCCAGTACCGATGCTTCAACAATATTGAATACCTGTTCCGGGTTTACGTTACCGCAGGTATGACACTCACTTTCGTTCCAGTTGGCGTGATGAACTTTTGATTTAAAATAAACGATCGAGTCGACCGGGTTGCCATTATATATAAGGTATCCTCCCGTGTCGAGTATCAGGAGTTTATCGAACATTTTAAATATATCCGATGAAGGCTGGTGAATAACAACAAATACCAGTTTTCCTTTCAGCGAAAGCTCTTTTAAAAGATCGAGGATATTTTCACTGTCACGGCTCGATAAACCTGAGGTAGGTTCATCAAGAAACAATACTGCCGGCTCACGGATCAACTCAAGGGCAATATTTAGCCTTTTCCTTTGTCCCCCGCTGATTTTTTTATTCAGGGGAGAGCCAACCTGGATATCCTTGATTTCAAAAAGCCCGAGATTCTTCAGAACCTTATCAACAGTATTTATAAGTTGTGCTTCACTGTAATTATCAAAACATAACTTGGCGTTATAATAGAGATTCTGAAACACCGACAGCTCTTCAATTAAAAGGTCGTCCTGTGATACATGTCCGATTATACCTTCAATCTGATCTTTTTGGTTGTGGATATCCACCTCATTGATCATAACCGATCCGCCTGTAGGAGCAGATGATCCGTTGAGAACATTCAGAAGGGTTGATTTACCGGCGCCGCTCGCTCCCATGATTCCAACCAGGCTCCCTGCGTATTCGGTAAAACTTATATCATGAAGTCCGAGTTTTCCGTTTTTAAAGCGGTATTCAACATTCCGGACAGCAAATACTATTTTCGATTTGATCTTATCCTCAGCGTAACGGCTGACAACATCGCTGTAATAAATTGGCTTTATTTGCTGATTCCTGATGGATGAGCCATAATTGAACGGGTAAACTTTTTCCCTTTCAAGCATCTGCCCGTTCATATAAATCTCATTATGTCCGATATACCGGATAAAATAGAGATTTGCCAAACCAATATTCAGCACCCGGATCTGTCCCAGAAGCGCATCAATTTTTACATGCTTTGTTTTAATGTTTTCATACTCCGTATCTTCCTTACCGTCTATGATCATTATCTCCTCATCATCAGGAAGTTCATCAAAAGTGAAGAGAACGAATTCCTTCATTCTTTTGTATTCATCTAAAGGAATATAGAAACTCTCTGCCACAGTATCCAGGAACTCCATTTCCTGATCGGTAATGACAGAATTATCGGATTTAACAAATTCAAGAAGCTGAATTAAAACGATGATTTTCTGTGCCTGGGACAGCTCTTCATTGATCTCCGAACAAATCTTTAATACTTTAACCGAACTGGCCGAAATTCTTCTGCGCCTTTGATCAGTCTCCTTTTGCTTTTCCTGGTAGAGGCTATAAAATTCATCGAATACCTTAAGATATTCGGCAACCAGTTCCTGGTTCAGTTGTCTTTTCAGAAACGACTCTACAACCGTTCTTCTGTCTTCTGTATTACTCTCAGGCCTTGCAATGATTGCAAAAAGCTGCATGAGCGCTTTTAATATCTGTTCACTCATAGAGATTGAACCTTATAGATAATTTTTATACCGTTAGAAAAGAAAAATATTTTAAACAACCGAATATAAGAATATTTCGGATAAACGACCAAAATTTCACAAAAGGATTATTAACCATGAATTCATTTTGACCAGAGATATATGATCAGAAAGATCAGAGGCACAATTGATCCGGCTATTGTCAGAACGGCCCCTCTTTTCTTTATCCCGTTCTTACCTTTAATGATAAACAATCCTGTTATGGAAATAAGTACCAGGGATCCTGCATAAAAATCAGAGAACCATGTGGGTTTCATAAGATAGATTTTTGAATTAAATTTTGTTAAATATGGCATTATTTTTAATCTTTCCCTTTGGAAAGGCTGCAAATTTAGAAAAAACATATTAGTTCTAAATAAACTAAATTTACTTATCCGTAGGTAAAATACGTGACATACTGACATAAAAATACAGTAATAAAGCGATTGGCAACAGATTTGATAACAATCATGAAGAAAAATTATAAGCTAAATGAATTATAACAATTTAACAATAAAATCCCAGGAAGTCCTCCAGCAGGCTTTCACTATTGCTGCCGCAAACACAAACCAGTCTGTTGAAAACGGACATATCCTGAAATCGTTACAGGAAAATGCAGGCGACCTGATGTCATTTGTTTTTGGAAAAGCCGGGATAAACATGAATTCGGTTGGAACAGTTGTTGACCGGATTATTGGCTCCTATCCAAAAGTTACCGGGGGAGATGCATACCTTTCAAATGCCGCAACCCGAACCTTTACCAAAGCTGAGCTGCAGGCAAAATCAATGGGGGATGAGTACGTTTCCATTGAACACCTGCTGCTCGGGATGATTGCTGCCGGAGATGACATTGCCCAGGTTTTCAAAGACAACGGGCTGACAGAAAAGTCGCTGAAAAAGATAATTGAAGAATTAAGGAAAGGGGAAAAGGTACAGTCGCAAAATGCTGAAGATACCTATAACTCCCTTTCACGTTATGCCATAAACCTCAATGAAAAAGCAAAAGAAGGAAAGCTTGATCCTGTTATCGGCAGGGACGATGAAATCAGAAGGATCCTTCAGATCCTTAGTCGCCGTACAAAGAATAACCCGATTCTTATCGGTGAACCGGGTGTTGGAAAAACAGCAATAGCTGAAGGACTGTCGCATAGGATTGTCGATGGTGATGTACCCGATAACCTCAGGGATAAAAAAGTTTATTCCCTTGATATGGGCGCACTCATTGCAGGAGCAAAATACAAGGGCGAATTCGAGGAACGATTAAAATCTGTTGTAAAGGAAGTTATTGGTTCAGATGGGGACATTATCCTATTCATTGATGAGATCCATACACTTGTCGGCGCGGGAAAATCTGAAGGAGCAATGGATGCGGCCAACATCCTTAAACCTGCTCTTGCAAGAGGCGAACTACGGGCTATCGGGGCCACAACACTCAGCGAATACCAGAAATATTTCGAAAAAGACAAGGCTCTCGAAAGGCGCTTTCAGATCGTAATGGTTGATGAACCTGACGAATTGAGCGCTATTTCGATATTGCGGGGACTCAAGGAAAAATACGAAAACTATCATAAGGTCAGGATCCGGGATGAAGCAATTATTGCTGCTGTTGAACTGTCAAAAAGATATATTACTGATCGGTTTTTACCCGATAAGGCAATAGACCTTATCGATGAAGCAGCCGCCAGGTTGAGGCTTGAAATGAATAGTCTCCCTGAAGAAATTGATGAAATTGAACGCAAGATCAAGCAATATGAAATAGAGAAAGAGGCAATTAAAAGAGATGGTGAATTGAGTCGAATCAAAGAAATCGAATCTACAATTGCTAATCTCTCGGAGGAAAGGAATAAACAGAGGGCAAAATGGGAAACTGAAAAGAAAATCATTGCTGATATTCAAAAAGAAAAAGAAGCTATTGAAAATTATAAGTTTTTATCTCACGAAGCAGAACGGGCCGGAGATTATGGGAAGGTAGCAGAGTACCGTTACGGAAAAATTCAGGAATCGGAGGCAAAAATTATTGCTCTGAATAAGGAGTTAATACTTCAGCAAGGGGATGATGCCATGATTCGCGAGGAAGTGGGAGATGAGGATATTGCTGAAATCGTCTCAAAATGGACCGGTATTCCCGTAAATAAAATGTTACAGAGCGAAAAAGAAAAGCTTATTCACCTTGAAGAACAATTACACAAAAGGGTAGTGGGACAGGATGAGGCTATCGGAGCCGTTGCTGATGCCGTTAGAAGAAGCAGGGCCGGTTTGCAGGATTCCAGAAGACCTGTAGGATCTTTTATTTTCCTGGGAACAACCGGTGTTGGTAAGACCGAACTGGCAAAAGCCCTGGCAGAATTCTTATTCGATGATGAAAGCCTGCTTACGCGGATTGATATGTCGGAATACCAGGAAAGACACAGTGTTTCAAGATTAATAGGCGCTCCCCCGGGATATGTGGGTTATGATGAAGGAGGACAACTTACTGAAGCGGTTCGAAGAAAGCCCTATTCCGTTATTTTGCTCGATGAGATCGAAAAGGCTCATCCTGACGTATTTAATATTCTTCTTCAGGTTCTCGATGATGGACGACTAACCGATAATAAAGGAAGAACAGCAAATTTCAGAAATACCATTATTATTATGACCTCCAATCTGGGTTCGTCAATTATTCGTGAAAACCTTGAAAATGCTGATGATTCGGAAAAAGATGAGGTTTATGAAAAAACCCGGGATGAAATATTTGCACAGCTCAGAAAAACTATCCCTCCTGAATTTTTAAACAGGATCGATGAAGTGATCATGTTCAGGCCCCTCAGTCGCCCGCAGATCCTTCAAATCGTAGAAATACAATTTGACAGGCTCAGACTTCAGCTTCTGGGTTCCGGTATTGAGATAAGAATAAGGAAGGGGGCGCTTGAATGGCTTGCCAATCGTGGATTTGATCCTCAGTTTGGCGCACGGCCGGTAAAAAGGGTAATACAGAAATTCTTATTAAATGATTTATCGAAAATTATCCTTGAGAACAAAATAGATCGTGAAAAGCCGGTAATTATTGATGTTAAGGGAGAAAATCTCTTGTTTTCGAACGAGTGAAATATTTTTATAAAAAAAATTATTTAAAACTTTTCAGGGCATCTTCTCTTTTATTGTAGATCTCGAAGACATTATGTAATTGTAAAAGTTTGAAAAGTTCCATGACACCTTCATTTATATTCGAAATTTTAAAATAACCGTAATTATTGTTCGCTGTTTTCATAACGGAAAGAAAAACACCAAAGCCAGAGCTGTCTATGAACTGAATGCCGGTAAGATCAAGAACCAGTTTGGTATGTGGAGAAAGGAAGAGCGCCTTCAATTCCTCTTTTACCTGTTCGGTAATTAATGCATTAAAACGAATTATATCCTTAAATGATACAACAGTGACATCATTAATATATTCAATTTTAAGCATAGTTGTAAGTTTTTACATTAAGTGATTTTGTTTATAATCCTTTAACTCTTCGATGGCTTGCAAACAATCTGTTTTAAATTCATTAATTATGTCCTGGTAAAGTTCTTGATTTTTATTGTCCCTGCAAAATAATTCAAGGTCTTTAAGTTTTTTCGAAAGGCTGTTCATCCCCATAATTGAAACCGACGTTTTGGCTTTGTGCGCGATCATTCCCAGAGAATTGTAATCACCCTTATTGTAATAATCCTGCATTTCATTCCAGATTTCCTCCACCTGTGTTACAAAAATTTCAATAATTTCCATAATTAACTCATTATTCTTATCGGTCATTTTAAGCAGATAAGATAGATCTGTTTTTTTCAATTTATAGCTTAATTTAAAAGTTTAACAAAAATAATATAGTTAATTATCAAATTCTATTGTACAAGCTGTTAATTAAAAGTAAATTTATTTTTTTAATTTTAGAATTAAAAATGTTTTATTTACCAATTAAGATTTTCAGGAAAATAACTTTCAGGTTTTAACAATGTAAATCCTTCCGGTATGAAGAAAATAACTCTGATTTTGTTCACCTTGTTTCTGGTTTTTACACAAGTTTTTTCGCAAGTAAGCGATAAAAACAAGAAGAATGCAAAAACTGCATATAATTCAGCAGTTGAGAATATAGGAATTCTTAATTTTGAATTGGCGCTGACCTACCTTGACGCCGCGGTGGAGCTTGATCCCGGATTAAATGAAGCATTGATTCAAAGGGCAAAGGTTAAAGTTGAAATGGGGAGGATCAGTGAAGCCATGGAAGACTTCTCATTAGCTGGTGAAGCTGACCCCGATAACGGGGAGCCGGATTTTTACCTGGGTTATTTACCATTTACCACCGAACCATCTGAAATAGTTATCAGCAGGCTTAATGCCGCCATTCTGAAGGGATATAAGCAACCTCAGGCATATTATTACCGCGGTCTGTATTACCTGGTGGCAAAGGATTATTCCGCGGCTATCAACGACTTTACCTCAGCCATCGATTTAAAAACAAATTATTCTCTTGCATATCATGACAGAGCTACTGCAAAACGTTTATTAGGCGATTTACAGGGAGCGCTTTATGATTACAGGATGGCCACAAATTACGATAATAATTTCCCCATGGCTTTTAATAATATGGGAAGTGTAAAGATTGCAATGGGTGATTATGACGGGGCTCTGGCTGATTATACCATAGCAATAAATATGGATCCCGATTTTTTCATCGCTTATAATAACAGGGGAACGGCAAAATACTTCCTTGGACAACCCGATTCTGCACTTATCGATTTCGATAAGGCTATTGCCATGCAAAAGAATTATCTTCCTGCAATGAACAACAAAGCCACGAGCCTTTCGAAAAACGCAATGTATAGCGAAGCCATAAGTCTTTTTGATCAGATTATTATTTCCGACAACACCTTTGGCAAAGCTTATCTCAACAGGGGATTGGTACGTGAGTTGACCGGTGATCTTGAAGGCGCCTGCAAAGATTGGAATAAAGCCCTTGAACTGGGTATAACGGAAGCAGAAAAATATATTAAGGAATGCAAATAATCAGTATTAAATATACTTAATTATGAACCTACGCTCATTTATTACAATAATTATCCTGGCTGTAAGCTTTAGCCAAATGGCTGCCCAGAAAAGTAAGAACGATATAAAAGTCAAAAGGAGTGAATTTAAAACGGGTAATTCAGAAGGCCTTCAGGATGCCTGGCTTGCTATTATTGATGCGGATGAATATTTTAAACAAGGTAAGGGAACCTATAACATGGCAAGAGACCTTTACTTATCCGCACATCAGTATAATAGTGAAAATCCCGAATTGAATTTCCTGATCGGTGTTTGTTACCTCTATACGGATGAAAAATCCGAAGCAATAAAGTATCTGAGAAAAGCATTTGAGAAAAAGCCAGATATAAGCCCCGAAATAAATTATCTGCTTGGCCGGGCATATCACCTGAACCTTGAGTTTGACAAAGCTATTCAGCATTATGGCGCGCACAGAACCTCTCTTGGCCCGAAAGAGGCGCTGATACAATATGATATTATCGATAAATTAATATCGGAATGCAGAAACGGAAAGATAATTGTTGGAGATCCCCGGAGAGTTATTATATCCAATCTGGGAGATAGTATCAATTCCATTTATGACGATTATTTCAGCATTTTTGCAGCCAATGATTCCAATATGTATTTTACATCCCGGAGACCTGCCAAATCAAAGAGTAAAAGAAATCCCTTTGATAACAAGTACTTCGAAGATATATATTTTTCTACCCTGTCTGCAGGAGGCTGGTCGGAAGCCATTCCCCTGAATAAAAAAATCGATAGTAAACAAAATGATGCTGCTGTAGGGATATCAAATGATGAATCTCAATTATTCATTTACCGGGGAAAAGAAAAAGGAGGAGAAATATATGCCAGCAACCTGAAAAACGGCGAATGGAAGTCTCCCGCACCCTGGAATTCCAAAATATCAAGTGACGAATCCGAATCAACCCTTTTCTTTACCCAAACCGGCGATACGGTTTACTTCGTTTCTGCCAACAAAGAATTAACAATCGGGGGTAAGGATATTCTTATGTCGGTTAAAAACGCGAAAGGGAAATGGCAAAAGCCTGTCAATCTGAGCGGTCTGATCAATACGAAATATGATGAAGAAGGGATTTTCGTAACGCCCAACGGGAAGACAATGTACTTTTCATCCCGCGGGCATAATACCATGGGTGGCTTTGACATATTTAAAACTGAAACCCAATCCGACGGCACCTGGTCCGATCCGGTTAATCTGGGTTATCCGATTAATACTCCCGACGATGAATTGTTCTTCTCCCTTTCTGAAATTGGAAATGCAGCCTATCTGTCAGCCATACGCGCAGGGACCATTGGCGCCAAAGATATTTACAAACTGGTATTTCTGGGATCTGAAAAGGAAATGATGCTGGCAAATGAAGATTTACTTGTTGCCGGTATAATGGAAAAAACTAAAAAAGGCTTTTTTACTATTCCGGAACCCTTTTCGGTCGACTCATTCTATTATTTGAAAGGATTTGTGCTAAATAAAGCAAACAATGAGCCGGTATCAGCAAAGCTTGAGTTTGTGGATGCTAATGAATCTAAAGTAGTTGCAACCGTAATAACTTCGGAAACGGGTGAATACCAGGTGAAATTTGCCGAGGCCAAAAAATACGGTTTAGAAATATCTGCTAAAGATTATATGTTCTTCCTTGATGAGGTAGATATGACAACAGCAAGTACCGATGAACCTTTTATCCGCGATTTCCTCCTGGATAAAGTTGAAGTGGGAGCAAAAGTTGTACTTGAAAATATTTATTTTGAAACCAATAAAGCTACGCTTACCGCGGCTTCTTATCCACAGTTGAACCAGGTAATTACTTTCCTTAAAAATAACGAAACACTCAGGTTGGAAATTTCAGGACATACGGATAATGTGGGTGGTTTGAAGGCTAATCTGAAACTTTCAAATGACCGGGCCAAAGCAGTTGTCGATTACATGGTAATCACCGGAATTGATAAAGGCAGGCTGGAATGGAAAGGGTATGCTTATAACCAACCCATCGCGACAAACGATACACCGGCCGGAAGAGAGCAAAACAGAAGGGTAGAGTTTAAGGTGATTTCGAAATAAAGAGTCATTGTTCAATCGTTTTTCCCGGAAATGCTTTTAAACAAATTCCAGGCATGAAAAAAGTGCTACTTTTGATGTCGGAAAGGAAATTTAATTATATAACTCCGACAAAATGAAGTACACTGCTTTTAATGAAATCCATAAAAAACTGGGCGCACGCCTCGTACCCTTCGCCGGTTATGAAATGCCGGTTGAATATTCAGGCATTAATGATGAGCACATCACGGTTCGTGAAAAACTGGGAATTTTCGATGTTTCTCATATGGGAGAAATCTGGGTCAAGGGTCCAAAAGCAAAATCTTTTGTACAAAAAGTTACATCGAATGACGTAAACCTTCTCGTCCCGGGAAAAATCCAGTACAGCTGTTTCCCGAATGGGAAAGGTGGAATTGTTGACGACCTCCTTGTGTATTATTATGAACCAACCAAATACTTACTGGTTGTTAATGCGTCAAACACCGAAAAAGACTTTAACTGGCTTATGAGTCAGAACAGTGAAGGCGCTATTCTTGAAAATGCATCCGACCGGATTTCTCAGGTTGCCGTTCAGGGGCCACTGGCAACACAGGCTCTTCAAAAACTTACCCCTATCGATCTTTCCGGAATGAAAAATTTTACTTTCATAACCGGGGAATTTGCCGGAGTTAAAGATGTGATTATTTCTGCAACGGGATATACCGGCGCCGGTGGATTTGAGTTATATTTTTATAACGAACCGGCAGTAGTTATCTGGGAGAAAATCATGAGAGCCGGTAAAGAATTTGGTATTAAACCTATTGGTCTTGCAGCCAGAGACACCCTGAGACTGGAAATGGGCTATTGCCTTTATGGTAATGATATCAATGATACAACATCTCCCCTCGAAGCAGGACTGGGTTGGATAACAAAATTTACTGAAGGGAACGACTTTATAGATCGTAAGTTTCTCGAAAAGCAAAAAGCTGAAGGTCTGAAGAAAAAACTGGTTGCCTTTGTAATGGTCGACAGAGGCATCCCCCGTCAGCATTATGAGGTTGTAAATGATCATGGGGAAATTATCGGCGAAGTAACCTCAGGAACTATGTCGCCTATTCTTAAACAGGGAATAGGGATGGCTTATGTGAAAACAGCCTTCTCTGAAACAGGGAATGAAATATTTATCCGGATCAGGGATAAAGATATCAAAGCAACTATCGTTACTTTACCATTTTATAAAAAGTAAGCGGATGCTGATGAAAGGGAACAGGAAGAGAAAGATTGAAGTGTGTTTTTCACCGGCATTGTACCCGTATTTTGAGAATCATCAGGCTATTGTGGTGGTAACAGACATTTTAAGGGCATCTTCCGCTATCTGTGCGGCGTTTATGAATGGGGCGGAACGCATTATCCCGGTACGTACCCTCGAAGAAGCAAAAGAATGGAAGTCAAAAGGCTACCAGGTTGCGGCAGAGAGAGACGGAATTGTTAAGGATTTTGCTGATTTTGGAAACTCACCTATTAATTTCACCCCGGAAAGAGTAAAATCCCAACATATTGTTTACAGTACAACTAATGGCACACAAGCTGTACAGATGGCTTCTTCCGGACACAGGGTTCTTATTGGCGCATTTCTTAATCTTTCAGCCTTATGCGATTATGCTTTAGCTTCATCAAGGGATGTACTGGTTCTTTGTGCAGGCTGGAAAAATAAATTCAATCTCGAAGATACCTTGTTTGCCGGGGCAATGACCGATCAGCTTTTAAAGTCCGGCAGATACGAAACCTTTTGCGATTCAGCGATAGCTTCACGGGATCTGTGGAATATAGCTAAAACTGACCTTTACGGATATATAGATAAAGCCGCTCAAAGACACAGGCTTAAAAAAAACGGACTCGATGATGTTATTGAGTATTGTCTTACTTCAGATTTAACCCGGATTATCCCGGTACTCAAAAATGATTATCTGATTAAACTCAAGGGTTTTAAATAGATTGTGAATTAATTAACAATTCATTCCTTTTTATTAACCATGAGGCTATTTTACTTTTAATTCGTAATTTAATTATTAATTTTACAGTGAAAATGAGCCAATCTTAAGCCAATTAATAACAAATCTTAATTATCATGAAGAAACATAATTTCTACGCGGGTCCCTCTATCTTGTCGCAATACACCATAGAGAATACTGCAAAAGCAGTACTCGATTTTAATGGTTCCGGTCTCTCCATTCTCGAAATTTCTCACAGAAGTAAGGAATTTATTGCTGTTACAGAGGAAGCTATAGCTCTGTTTAAAGAATTGCTGCAGATCCCTGCCGGGTATTCAGTTTTGTTTCTTCAGGGTGGGGCCAGTTTGCAGTTTATGCAGGTACCCTATAATCTGCTCAATAAAAAGGCCGGTTACCTGGATACCGGTTCCTGGGCTTCCAAGGCAGCAAAAGAGGCTAAATTCTTTGGTGAAGTGGTTACCGTAGCTTCTTCGAAAGACAGGAATTACGCGTATATCCCAAAAGGATTTGCAGTCCCTGCTGACATCGATTATCTGCACATTACCACCAACAATACCATTTTTGGAACAGAACTTAAGGAAGATTTAACTGTTTCGGTTCCCCTTGTGGCCGATATGTCATCGGATATTTTTAGTCGTCCCGTTGATGTTTCAAAATATGCCCTTATATACGGTGGCGCTCAGAAAAACCTGGCTCCCGCGGGTGTAACCTTCGTGATTGTAAAAAATGATGTTCTTGGTAAGGTTGATCGTCAGATTCCCTCCATGATGAGCTACCAGGTACATATTGAAAATGAATCCATGTACAATACACCTCCCTGTGTCGCGGTATATTCAGCGCTCCAGACCCTGAAATGGTACAAACAACTGGGCGGAGTTGCAGCCATGCATAAGGTGAATCTCAAAAAGGCAGATATGCTATATGCAGAGATCGAGAGAAATAAAATGTTTAAAGGAACCGTGGAGAAAGCTGAAGATCGCTCAATTATGAACGTTTGTTTTGTAATGAATGAAAACTATAAAGACAAAGAAGAAGATTTCAACAAATTTGCTTCATCGCAGGGCATGGTAGGACTTAAGGGTCACAGATCGGTTGGGGGTTTCAGAGCATCCATTTATAATGCCATGCCGGTTGAAAGTGTCCAGGCGCTGGTGAATTGCATGAAGGAGTTTGAAGCTAAAACTTAGTTAACTTAATAACCGATATAATGAAAAAAATCTTAATCGCAACAGACAAGCCCTTTTCGAAAGTTGCCGTCCAGGCTATTCAGGGGGTCATAAAAGATGCCGGTTATGAACCGGTTCTTCTTGAGAAATACACTTCTCCCGCGGAATTTCATAAAGCGGCTTCAGACGCGGATGCCATTATCATCCGCTCTGACATTGTTGACAAAGACGTTATGAAAGTTGCAAAAAATCTTAAAATTGTGGTCAGGGCCGGGGCCGGGTATGATAATGTTGACCTGGTAACAGCAAGTGAAAAGGGCGTGGTTGTGATGAATACTCCCGGACAGAACTCGAATGCTGTTGCCGAGCTGGTTTTTGGTATGCTCGTGTATATTAATCGCGGGGGATTTGACGGATCGTCGGGTACGGAACTCCGTAACAAAAAAATAGGAATTCATGCCTATGGTTACGTTGGGCGTATTGTTGCCCAGATCGCTAAAGGTTTTGGAATGAGTGTTTATGCTCACGATCCTTTTGTTGACCGGGTAATCATTGAAAATGACGGGATTATATTCGAAGAGAATGCTGCTGATCTTTTCAGCAATTGTCAATACGTATCCTTGCATATCCCCCTGAATAAAACAACGCGAGAATCGGTAAATTATGAGCTGATGAGCGCTATGCCCGAAGGTGCAACGATCGTGAATACCGCCCGGAAAGAAGTGATGCATGAGCCTTCTCTGATTAAAATGTTCGAGCAAAGACCCGATTTCAGATACATCACGGATATTGAACCCGATTGCAAAGATCAGCTGGCAAAATACAAGGGTCGTTATTTTGCAACTCCAAAGAAAATGGGGGCACAAACTGCCGAAGCCAATATGAATGCCGGTGTAGCTGCTGCTAAACAGATCATTAACTTCCTGGAAAAAGGAGATACCACGTTCCAGGTAAATAAATAAGAGAATAATCCATTGTTAAACATAACAAAGACGCATCGTTCCAGTTCCGGGAAGGCGTCTTTGTTTTTTACATAAATGACATAAGCATGGCAATTATCAAACCATTTAAAGGATTCAGACCCAAAAAAGAACATGTGGATAAAGTGGCATCAAGACCCTACGATGTATTGAATTCAGATGAGGCAAGGGATGAGGTAAAAGGAAATCCCCATTCATTCCTTCACGTGGTGAAACCCGAAGTTGACCTGCCGGTGGATGTGGATCTGCATTCCGGTACCGTTTATTACAAAGCAAAGGAAAACCTTAAAAAGCTTATTGCTGATGGCAGATTTGTTCAGGACGAAGAAGAATGCCTGTACATTTATGCACAGACCATGTGGGATAAAACACAGTACGGTATTGTAGGATGCGCGGCTGTTGAGGATTATATGAACAACATTATTAAAAAACACGAACTTACGCGACCTGATAAGGAAGAAGACCGCATGAATCACATCCGGGTTACAAATTTTAATGCTGAGCCGGTGTTTTTTGCTTACCCTGATCATAAGGAATTGAAGACCATCACTGCAAAGGTGGTAAACGGGAAGTCTGAATACAACTTTAAAACCCCTGATGGAGTAGGTCACGAGCTATGGGTAATCAGAGACAAACCAGTCATAAAGAGAATCGTTGAAATTTTCAAAAATGATATTCCCTTTACCTATGTGGCCGACGGACACCACCGTACGGCTGCCGCCGCACTGGTAGGGAATGAAAGGAAAAAAAACAATCCTGCACATACCGGCAAAGAAGAGTATAATTACTTTCTTGCCGTTCATTTTCCCGCGGGAGAGTTGACGATCATTGACTATAACCGGCTGGTAAAAGATCTGAACGGGTTATCGGTTTCTGAATTTATTGTAAAACTGGAGAAAAGCTTTGTGATCGAAGAAAAAGGCAAAGAGATCTACAAACCTGTAAAGTTGCACAATTTCAGTATGTACATCAACGGGATATGGTATTCATTAACTGCAAAGCCCGGCAATTACAATGACAACGACCCGATCGCCTGCCTCGATGTCAATGTTCTTTCCGGAACGGTTTTTACTCCCATATTAAACATAACCGATCTCCGTAAGTCAACAAGGATTGATTTCGTCGGGGGTATAAGAGGGTTGGGAGAATTAAAGAAAAGGGTTGATTCCGGTGAGATGGCTGCCGCATTTGCCTTATACCCTGTGAGCATGAAACAGCTCATGAATATTGCCGATACCAACAATATCATGCCTCCAAAAACGACCTGGTTTGAACCGAAGTTGAGGAGCGGACTGGTTATACATGATCTGGAATAAAATTGTTTTCGTGTGGGCTTTTCGGCTATTCCTCTATATGTTGTCAATCATACCCGGCTTATCTGGTCAGCTGATCATCTGATTTTGATTTAATAGGTTTTATGTTCATGTCATTCATGTTTTAAATTGTGTTAGCATCAATTTTATTATATTCAGCAAATGTGTTTATTCACCTTTTGACAAAAAAATCTAATCAGTTGAATTTAAATATTTTAACCACAATGGACACAAAGGATTCACAATGGGCACAAAGTGCAAAGAAAATGATCTAATACTTAAATTGAACACTTTGTGGACCTTGTGTTTTATCTTAGTGTTTATTGTGGTAAAATTATTTGATCAGTTATCAATGTATTGAATTGGGTGAAAAGTTACGAAATTATTTCAGTCCATCTTAATAATTAGCCTCTCACATAAAAGCTGAAATTTTTCAGATTTATTTGACTATATTGGCTGGAAAGGCCTCATAAAATGGGGACATATAAACTAATCGGGTACAATGCTAAGGGCAGAAACTACACATTCACATAAATTTCATATATTTGCTATATGGAGCTGATAAATAAAAATATAGAAGCTATAATAAGGTTGTGTGATCAACACAATGTTAAAGAATTATATCTTTTTGGTTCTGTCCTCACTCATAGTTTTAATGATTCAAGTGATGTTGATGTGTTAGTTCAATTCGATGATATTGATCTTAATAGATATTTTGACAACTATATGGATTTCAAGGAAGGGCTTGAAAAAGTTTTGAGCCGTTCAGTAGATGTAATAGAGAATCAGGCAATAAGAAATCCAATATTCAGAAAAATTGTTGATCGCGACAAAAAGCTAATTTATGAACGAAAAAGTGCTTAAATGTCTATATGACATTAAAATAGCAATTGATGAGGTAGATACATATTTTGTCAATAGACACAAATCTTTCCAAGAATATAAACGCGATATAATTCTTCGACGGGCAATCGAAAGAAACCTTGAGATCATTGGCGAAGCTATGAATCGGATTTTAAAAGAAGATCCTGATTTAAGGATTGAAAATGCACAAAGAATTGTTGGTTTACGAAATCAAATCATTCATGGATACGATTCTATTTCAGATGAGAATATTTGGGGAATAGTAATAAACCATCTTCCTAGTTTAAAAGCTGAGATAGCGAATCTCATCAAGGAATACTAAGCACTGTAACAACAAACGGTAACCGTAATTGCCTGGCACTGAGAGGTTTTGGTGTCCGGTGCAATTAATCAACATCGTTATCGTCTGACAG
Organism: uncultured Chitinophaga sp.; assembly: GCA_964349045.1. GTDB lineage: Bacteria > Bacteroidota > Bacteroidia > Bacteroidales > JACJXF01. The sequence goes on along the minus strand of CAYGFI010000069.1, from coordinate 5,295 downwards.
AAATCGTCTATGAAAGCCGGCAACTACGGCTATCGTTGAGCGTAACAATATACAAATGATTCTCTATAGCCGCCCATGGCAAAGGTGGCGGACGAGCGCCAAAGAACTTCCCGATATTACCATGTTAAAATCGACAACTATTAAATTTCGTTGTATCGATTTTGATTAATAAAGTACTTATATTTGTACTCTATTAATCACTTAAATAAAAATTATCATGATAGCTGCAAATTATACAGAATTCAGGACCGGACTTAAAAAATTCCTGGATGATGTTGAAAATAATAATGAGACTCTGATTATTAAAAGAGGGTCGGGCAATGGAACGGTGCTTATTTCACTGGATGAATATAATTCAATTATTGAAACTATGCATTTGCTTAGTTCGAAAGCAAATGCTGATCGATTATATGAATCAGTTAACCAGATGAAAAAAGGCAAGATAGTCCGCGAAAAATTAATAGAAGAATAATGAGAATTATTTTTTCGGAAAATGCATGGGAAGACTATATTTCCTGGCTCAATGAAGATAAAAAGATGCTCAAAAAAATCAATGAATTAATAAAGGACATTCAACGGCGCCCATTTGAAGGAATTGGGAAACCTGAATCTTTAAGATTTGATTTAAAAGGATTTTGGTCACGAAGGATTGATAGAGAGCATCGATTGGTTTATCAGGTTATTGATAATGAATTACTGATTTATAGTTGCAGATACCATTATGAAAAATGAAACACAACATTCTGGTAAAGATTAACAAATTAAAATACTCATAAACCATAAAAATTATCATATTAAATGCTTACACGAATTTTGGGATCATTATTCTTAACAATCTTATTCTTAAATACTTCCACTGCACAGGAAATTTGGGCTCAAAATCCTGTTATTTATGCTGATGTACCGGATATGTCGATGGTTCGGGTTGGAGACACTTATTATATGAGCAGTACAACCATGCACATGAGTCCGGGTGTGCCTGTCATGGAGTCCAAAGATCTGGTGAACTGGGAAATTGTAAGCTATGCCTACGATGTCCTCGACACGTTAGATGAGCTGACCCTCAAAAACAGCAAAAGTAACTATGGGCGAGGTTCCTGGGCAAGCAGCATGCGTTACCATAATGAAACTTTTTATGTTTCAACTTTCGCTCAAACTACAGGAAAAACATACATATTTTCAACTAAAGACATTAAAAAAGGTTCCTGGCAGGTGACTTCCTTTAAACCTGCTTACCACGACAATACCCTGTTTTTCGATGATGACGGCCGGTCCTACATGATTTATGGCGCCGGCAAACTTATGATTGTTGAACTTAATGAGGGTCTCTCAGGAATTAAGGAAAGTACCGAAAGAGTCCTCATCGAAAATGCAAGCGCCCCTGCCGGATCAAAAAATGGTCTGCCTGCCGAAGGTTCCCAGCTTTTTAAAGTGAATGGCAAATACTATCTTTTCAATATCACCTGGCCGGAAGGCGGTATGCGTACCGTGTTGGTTCACAGGGCCGATAAGATTACCGGACCGTATGAAGGCAAAGTAGTATTTCAGGACAGGGGTATTGCACAAGGTGGTCTGATTGATACTCCCGATGACAATTGGTTTGCCTATTTGTTCCGCGATAATGGAGCCGTGGGTCGGATTCCTTACCTGGTACCGGTTAAATGGGAAGATGGCTGGCCGGCGCCTGGAATAAACGGTAAAGCGCCTGATACGCTTGATCTCCCTGCTTGTAAAGGATTGATCCCGGGTATTGTGGCATCCGACGAATTTAATAGAAAGAAAGGCGAACCGGCGCTGCCATTGGTTTGGCAGTGGAACCATAACCCCGATAATAAACATTGGTCGGTAACCCAACGAAAAGGCTATCTGCGCCTGACCACCGGACGAGTTGATACTTCCTTTATATTGGCCAGAAATACACTGACTCAAAGAACATTTGGTCCGGAATGTTCCGCATCGACACTTGTAGATGTATCGCACATGAAAGACGGCGATTTTGCAGGATTAAGCCTTTTACAAAAAAACTTTGGCCTGGCAGGGGTCAAAATTGACAAGGGAGTTAAATATGTTGTAATGGTAAGCGCCGGCCCGGGTAAAACTGTTGAAGCAGAAAGTGTGCCGTTAAACAGGAATACGGTCTTCTTTAAAATAGATTGCAATTTTACGGACAGGGCCGATAGCGCCAGTTTCTTTTACAGTCTCGACGGCAAATCTTGGTCAGAGATTGGCGAGCCTCTTAAAATGGTATATTCAATACCTCATTTTATGGGCTACAGGTATGGTCTCTTTAATTATGCAACTAAGACCGCCGGTGGATTTGCCGATTTTGATTACTTCCATATTGAGGAAAATACTCTATTTGGAAATTTAAAGTCTGATTAATCACCGTAATGATTGATCAGACTTTTATAACTTTAGCCTATCTTAATTATGTTTATTAAAGCCAGACATAATCGATGAAATGAATCTGAATTAACTTAAGCTTATGCAGTATATGAAAGAAAAATTAAAGATTTTTTATTCAAAGCAATATAAATCGAATTATACAAAAAGATATCTATTTGAGAGAAATTTAAAATCCATTTTCCTTATCACCTCTCTTCTGTTTGTAACCAATACTTTCGGACAGAAACTAGAATTGAATGATTTGAATTATTTTGAAGCACAGGGCGTTAACGTGTTTGTGTACAGTAATGAATTTAATGGTATGTTCTTCGATGAAAAAACTGCCGGAATCGAAATTATTCACCATGGGGTTCGAACATCTACTGGTGGCGCTGTAAGGCTGCAGAATACCCCGGAGCAATGGGATCTGATACCTGCGATGATTAATCGCAAAGTGGATCAGGCTGCTAAAACCATTACAGTTGAGCTGAATTATAAGGAATTCAATTTCAACTCTAAACTTAATGTCACATCCAAAGATAAAGGAGTGGAAATTAGTGTATACCTGGATAAACCGCTTCCAAAAGAACTTGAAGGAAGCGCCGGGTTTAACCTTGAATTTTTACCTTCAACTTACTTTGAGAAAACGTATCTGATGGATGGTATGCCAGGTAATTTTCCTAGTTATCCTTCCGGTAATACAAAAATTGAATCGATAATCAAAAAAATACCTCAGTATAGTGGACATACAACATTCGATGACAGGGGACGTGGCGAATTTATAGTGCCTTATCCGCTGGCAACCGGCAAAACCCTATTATTGTCGCCCGGGGAACCTGAATGCCTTGTAAAAGTTCAAGCCATGGATGCTGATCTTATGCTTTTTGATGGCCGTGACCTGGCTCAAAACGGTTGGTTTGTTGTCCGTAGTTTGATTCCTGCCGGAAAAACCGGTAAAGTGTTAACCTGGTACCTTGAGCTAAATGCCATACCCAACTGGATCAGAAAACCGGTTATTGGTTTTTCCCAGGTTGGATATACTCCGGATCAGGAGAAAATTGCTGTTATTGAGCTGGATATAAATGACGCGCCGATAAAAACTGCTTCCATTTTCCAGGTTACTGCCGAAGGTAAACAGGTTGAAAAATTTAAAGGTGAAGTGAAAGTATGGGGAAAATACCTTCGCTATAATTATGCAAAGTTAGATTTCAGTCCGGTTAAAGAGCCTGGTGTTTACTACATTGAATATGGCAGTCAAAAGACAAATAAATTCGTAATAGGGCCAAATGTATACGATAATGTTTGGCACCCGACCATGGATGTCTGGTTCCCGGTACAAATGGACCACATGGAAGTTAACGAGGCATACCGCACATGGCATGGGGCGCCTTATCTCGATGATTGTCTTCAGGCTCCGTTAAACCATCAGCATTTCGACGGTTACAAGCAGGGTCCGACGACCGAAACCAAATACAAACCCCTGGAGCGTATACCCGGGATGGCAGTAGGCGGGTGGTTCGATGCCGGTGATTTCGATATTCAGACCGGTTCGCACAACAGCGTCATTTCAAGTTTTGTTGATTCATGGGAAAATTTCAAAATCAACAGGGATGAAACTTATATTGATCAGAAGACCCGCTTTGTGGATATTCACCGTCCCGATGGAAAACCCGATATTTTGCAGCAGATTGAACACGGGACCTTAAACCTGGTTGCACAGGTTGAAAATATCGGTCACCCGGTTCGCGGTATTATTGTACCCAGCCTGCATCAATACCATCATCTGGGTGATGCAGTCACTGAAACGGATAACCTTCCCTATAATCCAAAACTTAAACCGTATGAAACTGACGGTTTATCAAGCGGCACTCCGGATGACCGATGGGCATTTACCAATCGCAGTTCTTTCCTGGATTATCAAACGGCTGCATCGCTGGCAGCTGCAAGTCGTGCCCTGCGTGGTTTCAACAACGAACTAGCCGGCAAGAGTCTGGCGTGTGCTATAAAACTCCTGGAAGAAGCTGATAGTGTAACAAAAAACTCCTCTAATAATTCCGGCGACCCTGTGACGATGATGGCAGGCAGAGGTGCGGATGTGAATGCCGTGCTTCAATTATATATTTCCACAAAAGAAAAGAAATATGCTGACCGGTTTTTGGAACTAATCTGGCCATTGCTTGAACGATCAACAGCAAGGACAGGCACAAATTCAGGTTTTTCTGCTGGCTTTGGAGGGAGAGGAACCTTTAATCCTGCCTTGATGGCATACCTTACATGGACGCAACATATAAAGCCAAACTCAGGGATTACATTATCAAATATAAAGAATCCGCTGCCGGAATTGAAAATGATAATCCCTATGGAGTTCCGTTAGCGAAAGGCGGATGGGGAGGAAGTTCAGATGTGATCAATTGGTCAATTACCAATTATTTTGCACATAAAGCTTATCCTGATGTAATTGGAAAGGAATATGTTTATAAAGGGCTCAATTTTATTTTTGGCTGTCACCCTTATTCCAATATATCGTTTGTAAATGCAGTAGGAACCCGTTCCAAAAAAGTTGCCTATGGAAACAACAGGGCCGATTTCACAACCATTGCCGGAGGTGTTGTTCCCGGATTGATATTATTGAAGCCAGACTATCTTGAAAATAAAGATGATTGGCCTTTCTTGTGGGGTGAAAACGAATGTGTTATCGGTGGCGGAGCCTGGTATGTTTTCCTGGCAAATGCCGTTAACGATATTGTTAAAGAAATGGAATAGAAATAGTACAAAATGTAACTTACATTTTGTAACTTATAGTTGTACTTTAAAATATATTTCCATGAGTACCAGGGGATGTTCATAAGTTCTGAAAACATCTCACTGTCAAATGATTAGATATCATTATCTTTAAGAAAAAACCCCGAA
>CAYGFI010000068.1:16206-23490 GCA_964349045.1 uncultured Chitinophaga sp. | reverse complement strand
CTATATATTAAACGACTTAACTGGATAGCGTTCTCATATAGTACAACTCAAAGAATTAATTTTCAATTCGGTTTAAGAATGTACAAAATGACATATATTGGTTATAACTTTGAGTTTAATGTGAGTAAAATTGCAGCCTTTAACTATGGCTCACATGAAATATCACTGGGAATAAATCTGGGCTTAATTGGTATAGAAGGCATTAGGGAAACAATAAGAAATTCGAATAAATAATGAATGATTTTCAGTCAAAAATAGTATTGTGAAAACAAAAATTTCAATTTTCTGCTTCATCATCATAAATATTATAAATCCTGCTCTTAAAGCGCAAATTTCAGATGAAGGTTTAATTGCTTATTATCCTTTTAATGGTAATGCAAACGATGAAAGTGGTAATGGGAATAATGGAATTGTTTATGGTGCGAGCCTAACAACTGACAGATTTGGAAATCCAAATAGTGCTTATAGTTTTAATGGTATTGATAATTATATTTCCGTTAAAAGCAGTCCTACATTAATAAGCCCATCTAATAAATTGACAATGACTGGATGGGCAATGATTTCAGGATATTCATTCAGACATTATATTGTTGATAAAAGGATCAATTTTGATACCTCTTCGCCATTTGATTCTTACGTCTTGTTGTCATCAAATACATTTCCAAATCAAACCTGGCAGGCTTTTACCAGTTCAAATTCTTCTATCACAACCGGTTCAACCATTCTGGAGCAAAATTCATGGTATTTCGTTGCAGGTGTTTACGATGGAACAAAAGTTGATTTATATGTTAATGGAATATTTGAAAGCTCAAATCCCGCTTCAGGTAATATTTCATATTCAGACTTCCCCTTATATATTGGTGCAGGAGGCTTAAAACCTGAACATTTTATGAATGGTAAAATTGATGATATCCGTATTTATAACCGGGTTTTGACACCTGGTGAGATTTTAAGTTTAAATAATTTAAATTGTTGTGACTCGCTTCCTGATCCGGCTGCTATATCCGGAATAAAAGAAGTGTGTCAAGGTCAGAAGGGAGTCAGTTATATAGTTAGTAATATGGATAGTATAACAAACTATATTTGGACCTATTCTGGCAATGGAGCTACAATTTATAGTAATAATGATAGTATTTCTGTTGATTTTACCAATGATGCAACCAGTGGAATACTGACAGTTACAGGTAATAAAATTAACGGGGGTAAATGGGATTCCGCTTACATTGCGATAACCATAAAGCCGCTTCCGGTTGCATATGCAAATAGTAATTCCCCGGTTTGTTTAAATAATCAAATAAACTTATCCGCACAAACAATTTCCGGAGGAATTTATAACTGGACAGGCCCAGCCGGATTTTCGTCATCTGACCAAAATCCGGTGATATCCTATGCGTCCTCAGAAAATGAAGGAACATATGCTTTACAGATTTCATTGAATGGTTGTTTATCAGCTCCTTCAATGATTAACGTTGTTGTTAACAAATGTGATAATGGAGATTTGAGTATACAAAAAAATGTCAATAATATTAATCCAAACATAGGACAAACAATAGTATTCACTATAATTGCTGCAAATAACAGTACCAATCAAATAACAGGTGTAACTATCATCGATTCGCTGCAAAGTGGTTACAATTATATTTCAAGTACTGTCTCATCAGGAACCTATGATCCTTTGGATGGCATTTGGACAATTGGGAATTTGAATTCCGGTGCATCACAGATTCTAACTATTATAGTCACTGTAAATTCAACTGGAAATTATGTCAATACTGCGATAATTCAAGGCAATCTGATTGAATCTAATCTTACAAATAATATTTCATCTATTAAAACAAGTCCTTTTGATTTTAATATCCCAAATTCATTCTCCCCAAATGGAGATGGGACAAACGATTTTTTTATAATCCGTGGTTTATTGGAAAATTCTAAATTGATAATATTTAACAAACTGGGCAGAAAAGTATATGAATCTGAGAATTATCAAAACGATTGGAATGGGAAAACCAATGATGGGGAAAGGCTGGATTCAGACACCTATTGGTATATTCTTTCTATTCCAGGAATTCCTGCACAAATCAAAGACTATGTTTATTTGAAAAATTAAGCTATCAATATTTATTCTACTTCTTAAATACACCACACTAACTATATGAATTTTTTTGGTCTAATATTTTAAAAATGATTTGCGTGATGGTTTAGGGTTTAAATCATGTGATAAAAAGAATGATTTCCGGATTAATATCTTCTATTTTTATAATATGACACAGCAAACCGGTACCCGATGCGGAAATGATTCAGAACCACCAGGAAAAAATTATAATTACGGATCATGATCAGGAAGCGCTCAGAAAGGGCTTTTCTGATGTTTTGTTTATTTAAACCTCCATCAAGAAACTTTGAGATAATCAGATGGGTATTACTGATACTTTTTGTTCTTTTCAAACAATTCAGCATCCAGTCGAAATCGGAGGCAATTTTGTATTTCAAATTGTAATCCGTACAAATACTCCTTTTAACAATAAATGACTGGTGACAAATCAGCATCCCATCGATCAGGCTTTTCCATGTGAGTTGTTCCGGAGCTTTCAGTCTTCTCATTCCTAATTCTTTACCCTGCTGATCTATGATCATGGTTTCACCATAGTAAACATCAGAATCAGGTTTTGATGAGGAAAATATCTGTGATAATACTTCATCATTGTAAAATATATCGCCTGCATTCAGAAACATTACGTATTCTCCCGACGCCAAATGTAAACCTTTGTTCATCGCACTATACAATCCAGAATCTGGTTCGCTGATCCATTTTGAGATGATTTGTTTGTATTCTTCAATCAATACAAGTGTGTTATCTTTTGATCCTCCGTCTATAACAATATATTCGATAGAGTCATATCTCTGATCGCGTATGCTTTTAAGCGTACATTCCAACAGATCACCCGCATTTAATACTACAGTTACTACAGAAATTTTTGAACTCATTGGGTTTTTATTAATACCATTTTTTCAATACTTTATATTTGGGAGATAATGAAACCCGGCTTATGAAAAAATCTATATCTCTGATATAGATAGTATTTTGATCGCCAAAGCTTTTCAATTTCTCAAAAGTTCTTTCTGCAGGTAAATATAAATAAGGCTCAAAGCCATATTTGATAATTTTTTCATGTATATCCCTATCGTCGAAACCATAATTATTCGATAAACTGTTTAATTCAATTATTATGGCTTTTAAACTGTTTTTACCCAGAACGTTTTTTGCTCCATTTATAACCATGGTTTCAAATCCTTCTACATCAATCTTAATGATTAAAGGATCTTCTTTTTCCAGCAAACTATCCAGTGAATCAACGGGTATCAGAATATGATCCGGACTTTCACCATCTCCTGATTCAACATGATTTAAAGAACTATTAAGATTTTTTGTAAATCGCAGTTGTCCATTCTTTTCGCCAACCCCGATATTAAGTGGTTTTACTTTGTCCCCAATGTGATTAATAGCTATATTATTTAGCAAGTGTTTATACGTGTCTGGTATTGGTTCCATACAAATACTCCTGCTCCCTTTAACTGCTGATGCCAAAACAGTGTATACGCCAACATTTGCACCAACATCAACAAATAAATCACTTTCGTTCAGCACATGTAAGAGAAAAAGCATCTCGTGATAATCATAGAGACCGGTAAATATTTGTAATTCAGCGCTTGACATTCCCTTTTCAACCAGTAATTTTGCCGGATTAATAAAAGGATATAAAATTGGGTAGGGACATATTCTAATTACAACTCCCCTCTTAAAAAACCTTATCAGTGTTGCCAATTTATTTTTCTCTGTAAGAGGATGGGATGTAATTGTTTTTAATGTTTTAAATTTCATACTTTATTTTTTTGACAGATCGTGCAGAACCTGTTATTTGAGAAGACTTTTGTAAAAATTAGTATATTTTTCTGTGATCACCTCAGGTGAATAATTCACAATAACTTTTCTTCTGCAATTCTCTCTGATCTTGTATATTTCCGGATGGTTTTCAACCCAATAAATTCCGGAGATCAAATCATTTACATTCTTAAGTTCAGCCAGGTAACCTGTAGCTTTATGATCAACCAAATCCGGAATTCCCCCCGTATTAAAAGCGACAACCGGTGTACCACAGGCAAGTGACTCCATTATGGTACCTGGCAGATTATCTTCAAGGGTTGGCAGCACGAATACATCCGCGATCTGGTAAAGTCTGGCAATTGAATGATCATCCTTTAGATAGGTCTGGGGATATACCGGGACCGGGGAATCGAAAACATCACTGGATTTGCCAAATGTAATTAATCCATAACTTTCGGAAATATCAGGACGGGATTCTTTAATCTGCCGGAGAGCCTGCATGAGGAAAACGAATCCTTTGCGCTTATCCTTAAGATTTGCTGCACCGGAAATAATCAGGAATTTATTTCGGGGGAGTCCCAGCTCATCGCGCATGGAAAGCATATCAGCGGGTTTATAAATATCAATGTCTATCGGGTTTGGTATTACTTCTATTCTGCATTTTCCGATGATGCTGCTTTTTCTTGCATTTTCGGCCATCCAGTTGCTTACAGCGATAAAGCTGATGTTCCCATGAGCATAAATTTTAATCTTTTTCCGATGGATCTGAAATGATAAATCCTTATCAGCCGGGAATTTCAGAAAAGGACAGTTCCCGCAATTCTTCATAAAATTTGTGCATGACCCTGAATAATGACATCCCCCGGTAAAAGGCCACATATCGTGTAGTGTCCAGACTATTGGTTTTCCTGTATCAAAAAGTTTCCTGATGCCTTTAAGGGAAAGGAAACCGTTGTTTATCCAGTGTAAATGGATGATATCAGCATTTCGGATTTCAGGGAGATTTGCAATGCTTTGTCCAAAATTTGCAGGGGAAAAGGCAAACCATCTGTCCTTAGATTCTGATCGGATAATAACACTGATTAGTTCAAAAGAAAAACGGAGCCTGATAAAAATTCTTTTCCAAAATGAAGAATTCTGACCGGTAATATTTTTGGTTGAAGTAAGTTTTTCCATTACAAGCATCCTGGTTTCAGGAAGTTTTTCACGCAGGGCCTTAAAAAGCCGCAGGGCTGCAATAGCTGCTCCCCCGCGAATATCACTGGTATTTACAATTGTGATCTTCATTTGCTATACTCCAGGTTAATAAATGAAAATTCTTCCCCATTTTTGGACACATGAAAAAGTATAAATCCGGCATTTCTTAACTTTTTAATTGTATTGCGGGTCTTATTAACTCCCTGAGGATAAAACCGGTGATGAAATTCGACTAATAATTGATGTATCCTGACTCCTGACATCAGAAAGTTGTCGATAACATCATACTCGGCTCCTTCAATATCCAACTTTAACAGATCGACTGAAGTATGACCCATTTCTTTCATTAAATCAGTAAGGGTTTTTACCGTTACCTTTACAAGCTTTTCAGATTGTCTTGTTGTCATACTGGCTGATACAAAGTTCTCATTTTTGGGGAGATAAAAATCGGCCTCGCCTGAAAAATCTGCCAAACCCACCGGAAAAGATTTAAAATTGGAAGGAAGACGCTGCTCACTCAACCATTCGATCGATTTGGGGGTTGGATCAAAAGCATAAATTGTAACTCCAAAATTCTTTATGAGCTGGAGGTCGAAAGAAATATCAGTTCCGATACCGATAGAATATACAGTGTCTCCGGGAGAAATTAACACTGGATTAAGCGTAAAACTCGCATTTCTATTTCCAAGGGTTATTTTTGGACATGAATACCTTAGAAGAAAAAAAAGATTTTGGCCACGCAGAATTTTAAATATCCGTGGAATGTTGTTGATTAATGATTCAAAAAATACTCTCAGCATATTAAATCCGATTTTCAATAACACTCACAATTCGTGTACTGGTTTCACCGTCCCATAATTCAGGTATCTCACATTTTTTCCATTTCCCGTCAAGTGCATTGGTTGACAGCTCAAGAATTCTTTTATAGTTGTTCCCTGTAAGCTCGTTAGAACCAATAGAAATAGTAATTGGTCGTTCGGTATTTTCCCGAATTGTAATGCATGGAATTCCTAATACAGTAGTTTCTTCCTGTACCCCACCGGAATCCGTAATGACAAGTCCTGAGTTGCTCATTAACTTTTGGAAATCAATATATCCCAGCGGCTCACAAAGGATCAGGCTTTTTATTTTTTTAACTTTTCCCTCCAGGCCAAATTGTTTTATATTCTTAAGTGTACGCGGATGGATAGGAAAAACAAGCTTTGCCTTTTTGCCAATCTCCTCAAAAACATCCAAAATGTTTTCCAGACTATGCTTTTCATCTACATTTGAGGGACGATGCAATGTTACCAGAACATAAGCATTTGGTTCCAGATTCAGTTGTTCGAGAATCGCCGAAAGTTCAAATTTTGGCATAAACTTATATAGGGTATCGATCATTACATTACCGACCATTTCAATTTTTTCAGGGGAAATACCTTCCCGTAAAAGGTTTAGGTTAGCATCGACAGAAGGTGTAAGTAATAAATCAGCTATTGAGTCTGTTACCAGGCGGTTTATTTCTTCAGGCATTGTGCGGTCAAAACTTCTTAAACCGGCTTCGACGTGAATTACTTTGATACCCTGTTTAACAGCAACAAGGCTGCAGGCCATGGTAGAGTTAACATCTCCAACAACAAGAACACCATCGGGTTTTTCACTTAAGCAAACATCATCGAACAACTCCATGATACGTGCCACTTGCTTTGCATGGCTCAAAGAACCTACTCCCAGGTAAATATCAGGCTTGGGTATGCTGAGTTCTTTGAAAAAAAGGTCGGACATTTTCTCGTCATAATGCTGGCCGGTATGAAGTAAAATCGGGCTGATTATTTTACTTTTTGCCATTGCATCCATGATTGGCGCTATTTTCATAAAATTTGGGCGAGCGCCGACAATATTTATAATTTTCACAATTCTTAATTTATATAATTGAAAAACGAATATTTAAACAAGATTTATTTTACTCAAAAATTTTAACTTTTTATGTAATCTCCAATATGCTTTCCCAAACGTCTTACAGTCATAAAGTTTTCACCCTACCGGACTGGTCTCTTTTTATCATAAACGTATTCAAAACAACGTAAAAATACAGTCGAAACGGTACTTAAGTTTACTTCATTCCGAATAATGAATTCGGAATTTTTTCCCATCAACTCAATAAGATGCTGATTTTCAAACAAATATTTTATTTTTCCGCCAAATTCATCCGGTAAACAATACCC
>CAYGFI010000068.1:0-16196 GCA_964349045.1 uncultured Chitinophaga sp. | reverse complement strand
ATTCCATTAAAACCATCCCTGACAAGAGTCTTTTCAGTGCCATCACATATTGAGCAAATTACCGGTTTTCCGAAAGCCATTGCTTCATTTATCGATAATCCGCCCATCCCGGCTAGAACATAAATTCCCGACGACATTATGTGCTTTGCCAGATCTATTTTATAAATACTTCCTGTAAAATTAACCCTTTCAGTAATGTTAAGTTTTTCAGCCTTTTTCTTCAGATTCTCTTCTTCCGGTCCTTCACCAATAATAACCAGTTCCGTTTGAGGATATTCTTTATAAAGTTTTGCTGTTGCTTCAAGCAGTAAATCAACTTTTTTCCATTTTACTAATCGGCCGATATGGATTATACGGAAGGGATTATAATTTAATTCAACATGTTCCGCCAATAATTTTTCTTTTTCTGCAATCAGAGCTTCAGTATCAGGAGAGTTACAGGAAATAAAAATCTGCTCTTCCTTTAACCCGTAACTTTTATGGATTTCAAAAGCCGAAATAGCATAAGCAAGACTAGCGTCGATTATTGAATAATACCATTTAAGCAAATACTTTAATGTAAGGGCCCAAAGATAGTATTTCAATCCCTTTGGGGTCGTATTATTCATGTCTTCATTGAATATCGGATGCTTTTTAAAATATGAGAATGCCTGATCGTAAGGAGCCACATTAAACGGTATTTCTCTGAATATTAATCCGATTCTTTTACGTTTTATGTAAAACAATAACCTGAATTTTAAACTTAGTGGAACAATATATGGCCATCCGATAACAATCAGATCAGGTTTTTCGGATTTTATTACACTCATAAACCCATTAAAAAAAGGCTTTTTTAAGAATGAGTTGTATTCGGTAAGTTTTATTATTTTGAACCCTTCCTTTTCATCAGTTAATTTTACTCCCTTTCCTATGCTTTTCCCTTGTGCATCAGGTATAACAACACAAATCTCAACGACTTCTTTCTGTTGTATTTTCCCAAGAAGCGCACTTAGGTAGTGCGGCATACCCCCAAATGTAAATAAGACTTTCATAGATTGCCGTTAAGGGTATTTATGAGGTTAAAATAAAATTATAGCATACAGGTTGTTAGATGTAACATATCCGGTCTCGATCTTAATATTTTCATCAACCTGGCTCCTGATAAATACTTCCCAACTTTCCGGACTCCAAAAATTTATGTGGTAGGCAAAAGTATCATTCCTTCCATCGGGTACGCTTAAGAAAGCTCCACCACCATTAGGATTTACAGTGGCCAGAATATTTTTTACAGCCTTATCGGGATACAATAAATGCTCGATAACTTCTGTACAAAAAACGAAATCGAATTGCCGGTCCATACATGTATAAATATCATGATGTGCAAACCGGCCTTCCGGGAAGCGTTTGATCGCCAGGTTTAAAAGTGTTTCAGAAAAGTCAAAACCATTGCATACTGCCGGTTGAAAATACTTGTTCAGGTGGGAAAGCAAATTACCTGCACCACAACCAAAATCGGCTATATCTTTGTCTTTAAGTTTAATCCCATAGTTTTCAATAATTTTAATAATTTCATGAAAAAACTTTTGATGCTCTGTTGAAGTTATTTCAAATTGCTTATCAGTTGAACTGTAAAAGCTATTTATTGCATCGACCGAATTTTGCTCCACTGCATTAATTGAAACATTATACTTTCGAAATCGAATATCCACTCCCATTATATAAAAAAGATTGTGAATGGACTTCATGAAACTGGTTATCAATACTTTGGATCGATATCTGATATAAGTCAGACTAATCTTACGGGTTGAGTTTTTTGTATTCATGAAGGTTAGTGCTTTCTTTTTTAGAATACAAAAATAGGAGATTCATTGGAATAACTAAGGTTATTCAGACTTAAGACTAAAAGTTGTAAGTATTTGCACACATTCAGGATAAAATTCTAAAAATCAGATTTTTGATCAGGATTGTACCATTTTGAGAATTTCTTTCTTATGGATCATTAATCAAAGTTGCTACTTAATCACTTTAGTTTAAATTAATTTAAGAATATCGATTAACAATTTTTTATTTTTGAAGTGACTAATGCCTTAATAATTACCTAATTCCTAATATTTTTAAAAAACTGTAGAATAATAAGTTAATTTCTTCAGAGACTTTTAAGGCAATTATTATACACATAAATATGCCCCCGCACGCTAAACTCCTGATAACAATATCTACTATAAAACTTTCAAATTGAGGAATAAAATAACTCACTAAATAAGAAAAACCTGCAACTAAAATAATTACAATTATCTTAGGATGAAAAAAGGTAAGCCTGAATTTCACTTTCAAATAAATGGATCTGAGGGTATTGGTTACTACCACTGAAATTAATGCAGCGATTCCTGCACCGGTTATTCCCATAAGGGGAATAAAAATCCAATTAAATACTACGATTAATACCAGGAAAATTAAAGTTATAACTGCATTAACCTTGAAGTTGGATGATGTCTGAATGATCACAGCATTAATCCCTGTAAGCATATCAAATACATTAGCCAGACCCACGAAAAATATAACCCATTTACCCGCTTCATATTCTTCCGGGATAAACATATAGATATTATCAATATTCACCCAAAGGCCTATAAAAAGCAATGTTCCAATTAATGCCTGATTAATACTGCTTTTCTGATAAATCATCTGGATCTCCTTAAGGTCATTTCTTTTCCATGCTTCAGCAAGAATGGTGGTTGCTATTTTAATCAGGGGTCGGGATGGAATCAGAATAATGGTAGCAAAGAAAAAATTAGTGGCATAAATTCCTGTTAGGGAAAGTCCAAGAAATTTATTGACTAAAATACTATCGATCTGAACAATCGCGATGCCGCCAAATCCTATCAGGATGCCATAAATACATAAATCGATAATTTCTTTTTTAAACCGGATTAAAATTGATTTTGGAGGCAATTGAATTTTAAACTCACCTTTCCAGACCAGAATAAAAAGGAGAATCAAGGTTGGAAATGAAAGAGCAATTGTATAAAGCAATACAAATAAGTTGAAACTAAAAAGATCAAAATAAAACATCACAATTACCGCCAGAATAAAAATCCGTTGAATAAGCTCCTTTAAAACCGTTCCGATAACTGCATTAAAAAGAGCTTTGATGTAAGAATCGAATAAATTAAAAAACGCGGTAAAGAATATTAAGGGCACCAGGTAATTGATATACTCAATAAACAAGGCAGAGCTGTCTGCATTATTACTGATCAGGAGGGGTTTCAGAATTTCCAGACTGATAATTGACAGGATGAACCCTGCAATTGATACTCCCAGTGCAATAAAAAGAAGACCGTTATGACCGGAAGATTTGTCTCTGAAGTAAGGGAAAAGCCTGTTAATTACATTGATAAATCCCAGAGATGCGAATTGAGCAAATATTACAGAGAATGAAACAAGCAGTTTTAGTATACCTATCTCCTCCGTGGATAAGATTCTCGGAAAAAGTATGGCAGTAATTATAAACCCAATACCTACACCGAGGTAGGAATAAATCGTGCCTTTTATGGCCTGAGTTTGAATGATACCCATTCTTTTACATCCTCTTTAATACCTGTTGACCCATCTGTATCTTCTTGCATTAGAGCCTAATTTGGCTGAGATAACAATTTCAGCAGAACCATAGCTTCGCTTTCTGATACTTGTAAGCGAATAATCATAAGCAATTCCCAGGTAAAGCTGATTAGTCCTGACACCAAACAGTCCTGAAACAGACCCGCTTGAACGATAAGCCAGTCCGGCCCAGTAATCATTCAGGTAAAATAACCGTAATGAAATATCAAGCTGTGGATTCAGTTGATCCGTCGTTCTTATCAAGGTAGATGGTTCAAGTTCAAATTCCCGGGTTACAGGCATAGTAAATCCCCCCATAAAATAATAATGCCTGTATAACTTAAGCTGGCCTAAATCGGAACTACCAAGTTTTAAAACGGATTGGAATAGTTGATTTGCAGAAAGACCAACAAAAAACCTATCGCCCGTCCAGTAAAAACCTGCATTTGCATCCGGAATAAAGGTAACGAGCTTAAGACCGCCAATGAGTATAGGATCCTCAGTTCCAAATTCAAAGTTTGAATCATCTATCCTGTACTGGAAGATCTGTCCGGCTAATCCGAAGGATACCTGACTCTGATACAGATGAATATGATATGCATAAGCCAGGTTAACACCTGTACGGCTTACTAATCCGCTAACATCGTTTAACACAAATCCTCCAAGGCCAACACGACCTTTTGTACTTGGCTTTATAACATTCTTCCGGACATTGCGACTTACAATCCTGAAAGACTTCCGGAGCAAGCGAGTTTGACCGCTAATAGAATATGTTGTGGGTGAGTTTTGTAATCCAATCCATTGTTTCCGGTAAGTAGTATTTAGTGAGGTATAGCCATCACTCCCAGCCATGGCCGGGTTGATAATAAATCCATTATTCAGGTACTGTGTGAACGATGGTAATTGCTGAGCATTGAGAAATTCACCAATGGCAGCAAACAAAATAAATATTATATATTTTAAAAGTGTATTCAAATTTTTACCGCGACACAAAATTATCATTTTTAATCATAAACCTGTTGATTACCTAATAATTGTAATATTTCCCGAAAATACATCACGCCCGTTATTCAGGTCAATAACATAATAATAGGAGTCAATAGGAAGTTGTCTTCCCTTGAATGTTCCATCCCAGGGTTTTGAATAGCCCTTAGGAGCATTGTATATTAATTCACCCCACCTGTTATAAATCTCAATTTTTGCTTCAGGATAGAGTTCTATGTCGTCAATCTGCCATGTATCATTAATCCCGTCGCCATTGGGTGTAATTGCATTAGGAATTGTAAGACACGAGGGATCTAGGCCTTTCAGAACGGTTGTATCATAAAGAACACATTGATTATTATCGGTAACTACCAAATAATAAGGAGATTGAGCCTGTCCCAGATCTGAAACCAGTTCATTGACTTTTATATTATTAAGGAACAAGTCGTATGGCGGCGTTCCTCCCTGTATATTGTATTGAATGGACCCGTCATATGTATCCGGACAGGTTGGGTCATTAACCACTTTGGTCATTTCTATTAAATCGGGTTGATCCAGTTTTCCAAAAGTATCGATTCTGCAATTGTTCAAATCCCGGATAACCACACCATATTGTCCCATACCGATACTATCAGCTGTTTGTCCCAACTGACCATCGGCCCATTCAATTGAATATCCCATATTACCCGGTGTTCCACCCTGCACTATCAGTGTGATTTCACCATCGGCTTTCCCATAGCAGGTAGGATTGGTCGGGAACACATCTGTTACAAGTTTCAGAGGCTGTTGAACCACAATGCTATTAACTTTTACGCATTGATTGATATCGGTAATGGAAAGGTAGTAAATGCCTGCCGGAACGTTTGAGATACTTGTTGTTTGAAGGGCGTCCCAACTCCACAGATATTGGTATATTCCTTCAATTTTACCACCTGTTACTGCAGAGTTAATAATGGCATCTGAAGCGCCGAAGCAGCTTATCATCCTGCCATTATACTGAAGAGGAACTGAAAGATCAATAATTATTTCTGCAGGTTCCGTCACTATTGCAGTATCCGTTACAATACAACCATTTGCATCTGTAACGTCAACCAGATATTCTCCAATAAACAATGAACCAACATCCTGTGAAGTTTTACCATTGCTCCAGGAATATAAATAGGGTTCCACACCTCCGTAAACGGTAAGATCAGCGGAACCGTCATTGTCGGCAAAACAGGTAATCGTTGTTGTATCAATGGTGGTAATAAGCTTTTCAGGCTGGTTAAGAGTAAATTCCCAGTTAGCAAGACAGTTGTTATTATCCATTACTGAAACGGAATAGGTTCCTATACTTAATCCGCTTTGATTTTCAGTTACAGCGGTTACTCCGCTTCCGTCAGTTGTACTCCATGAATATTCATAGGGAGCTACTCCACCGAAAGTATTCAGATTTATTGAACCATCATTTCCGTTGAAACAGGATACTTCAAAACCATTTTTTAGCGCCAGGTCAGGAGCAACTGCAATACTATCAGGTTCGGTAATTACAAAATCCCATTCTGCAGGACAATTTATTCCATCTACAACATCAAGATGATAGTTTCCTGCAGGAAGTCCGGCCTGGTCAAGTGTAGAAGGATTTGAAACTATTCCGTTCGCAGTTGTCCATGCAAAATTGTAATCACCGGAACCACCTACAAGACTCAGATCAATCACTGAGTTATCATAATTTATGCAGGAAACCTGATAACCATTATAATCACTGATCCTTTCAACCGTAAGAACCATTTCTTCAGGAGCATGAAGGGTGACAGAGGACTCTGTCTGACATGAGTATGAATCCCGGATATTAACATTAAATGTTCCTTCATGCAGTTCGGCAATATTTTTCTTATTGGATGAAAATGCAGGATCCTCCATCATTTTCCAATCATAGAAAACAGGGAGATAAGTTGTATGTCCACCCGCCACATTCAGGTTTATAATTCCATCGCTGCGGTCATAACAGGTTATATCAAAACCTGTCGGGTATTCACCGGTTCTGGTAACAGTAATAGGATCCGGTTCAATTATACTAAAATCTGCATATCCTAAACATTCCAAAGAATCAACAATAGTAAGAAAATATTGCGCGGATTTCAGACCGGAAATTTTTGCTTTATCGGGAGGATCTGCTTCTGATCCCAGATCACTGGTCCAGTAATATTTATAGTTGGCGGGTGAGCCGTTTGCATCAGCAAATGTTTCAATTTCCCCATCGCTGGCGTCAAAACAGGAAGTATTATAAACCCCGTATTGTTTAACGTCGAGGGTGACCAGCATAGGTTTAGGCTCTATCAGTTCATATGTTCTTCTGAACTGGCATCCGTTGGTGTCCCTGGCAGTCAGATTATGATAACCATAATACAAATTGACAGCATCCTGACCAAATGTTAATGGAGTACCCAGATCATGCTGCCATCTGTAATTATAGCCAGGTGTTCCACCCGTTATATCAATGTAAAGGGCTCCATCATTTTTACCTTCGCAACTCTGGGATATGGTACTATCCGTTACCACTAAAAGTTTTGGCTCAGTAAGTTCGAGGCTGTCAGCAAAATAACATCCAATAATATCTTCAATACTGTATTTGTAGAAACCAGCCTTCAGTTTATCCGGATCTTCAAGTGTTGTAGTACCGAAAGGAACTCCATCTTTGGTCCATGAATAGATATAATCCTTCAGGTAATAACCGCCTTCCGGTTTTATATCAATGGTTCCGTTATCTTCTCCAAAACAGCGTATATTTCTGCCGCCAATATACGTGAGAGGATTTGCAACAGAGCGGAGTGTCGGGGTTACTTTAACCAGCCTGGAAGTATGTATCCCCTTGTTGCAGTACAGACCATTCACCGGATCACTGATAACCGGCTGGAAGAGATACGTTACCGGTTGTATCGAATCAGATATGTTAATTAAATTATCCGAGAAAGGATCCAGTCCGTATTGTGCATCGGGTTTAACACCAATAACTGCAGTGTCTGTATAGGTTCCAATAAGTTCAAACACCATTGTTCCGGTTGTATTCTGACTGTTGAAAAATTCAAAGCTAATCGAGTTCTCGTTACAAATTACAGTATCAGATACGATGATGTCATCAAAAAATGGTGTCGGATTGAGAGTAATGGTAATCGTTGTGTCAATTCCCCTGTCGCAATCAAACAAATCAATACCGTTATAATCTTTAAATAATGGTTTGATTCTATAGGTTATGGTCTGGAAATGTTTGGTATCGTTTATCAGAATATCCGAAATAACATAATTAATC
This sequence comes from uncultured Chitinophaga sp., assembly GCA_964349045.1. GTDB lineage: Bacteria > Bacteroidota > Bacteroidia > Bacteroidales > JACJXF01. Next base: position 8,347 of record CAYGFI010000068.1, on the reverse strand, counting down.
GGATAATATCCTGATGCCTGTACATTGGTAACATCGCCGGTATAACTTGTCTCCAGATGATAATATTTTTCTCCTTCAACTTCCCCGTTACCTGCAGTAAGGTTAAGGGTAATCAATGCTGTATCGCATACCACATTATGTCCGGCGAGTAATGCTGTTAACCTTGGTGTCGGGTTAACAATTACCGTAAATACCTGGCTGGGTCCGTCACTGCAGCCAAACGGACTTACCGGTGTAAGGGTATAAGTAACGGTTTGTCTGGATGTTGTCGGATTAATCAGAGTATCGGTTATCACAAAGTTATTTGGTCTGCCGGCAGAGCTTGCTGTAAAGCCGGTTACACCGCCGGTAGCCGTGGCTGTGAAATTAAATGTAATTAATCTTTCGGCTAAGGTTACTGTATCCGGGGTAAACGTACTCGGACTCCGCAGTTGAATAGCTGTTGTGGAGCTATCGCATTGAATAGTATTCAGAATCACAGGGAATATCCTCGGTGTAGGTTGAATAACAAGACTATATGTAACAGCATCGCCAATACAATAAGTAGTTAACGGCCCGGTAGGAATGATTGTGTAAACTATCGTTATCGGGTGATCCGTTGTGTTTTTAAATGCACCTGAAATAGTTGTACCGATAATACCTGAACCATTCAGGGGTGCCAGGGTTGAAATACCTTCAGGATTCGTGCGTTCCCATGCGAATGTTGTTCCGGTTACATCATTAAATGTTCCTAATTCAACATCCACGTTTGCAATGCTGTCGCAAACAATTTGATAGGGAATCGAAACCGTGGCAACCGGGATTTTATTTACCGTTAATAAAGCTACGGAAGAAATATTGGTATTACCCGGTCTGTCTGTAATAATAACTCTGTACGTGTATCCGTTCATTCCATAATCAGCAGCAGTGAGAACAAGTCTCCTCGATGTAGCCCCGCTGTATACTCCTCCATTAACAATATCTGTAAACCCGCTGCCTGTATTAACCTGCCACTGGTATTTCAAAAAACGTAAACCGTGCCATCTTACATTAATATCAAAGAAAGCATCTGATCCTGCGCATATATCTATATTTTCAGGTTGATCATCAATTTTCGGGCGACCTTTACCGATGGCAAAGTCAGTTGAATTACCTGATATCCCACCTGTTAATGTATTCCGGCTGATACTGGTACCATCTAATGATCCATTAATACCATCAAGCTCCAGGGAACCATTATCAGTCCGTTTAATAATCCTTGAAGAAGAATCTACACCCGGTAAAATTGGAAATCCGTTATAATTCAGATTCACATTATAATTATTCGATGCCATGGGTGGAACGGCATTTAAGTTCCAATATCCTTGTGTAAATCTGTCCCATACCTCATTTCCGTCATCATCGAGGGGTAAACCCAGGCTTCCTATGTCTTCCGCCTTAAATTGAGCAGTCAACGGACCCGGGGTCAGCTGTTGGAACTTAATATTTAAAGGATTATAATTACCTGCAGTGCCTATCGGGTAGAAATAATTGCTTCCGGTGACAGCAAGAGCCCTTTGCAATTTGCCGATCACGGTTCCGGCCTGGCGGATGATGGCTCCTATCTCACTATTGGTAAGCTTCAGGATATTCCCGTTTGAATTAATATTTCCGCTCAGCATCGTAAGGATCCCTGATGCCGTAATATCAGAATTAAGTATCTTTGTTCCGCTTCCTGTAATTCGCAGGTTCCTGTATGTGCTGCTGGTAAAAACATTCTGATCACCGGTTCGGGTATAATCTACTGTACCGTTATTTCCCCCCGAATAAGTTCCAATACTGTTATTAACTCCATACAGATTCATCAGGTGTGAAAGGTTTCCCCCGCTCATGTCTATTTCACCTGCTCCGTCAAGGTCTCCTCCTATTGATACCGTTTTGATTTTGTTTCCGTTAAACCTTAATAAGGTGGCAATATTGGCATCACCAATTACATCTAATTTTGTGGGGATTGTGCCCAGGTCAAAAATGCCGCCGGTGACGTTAAGCTCAGCCCCAACCAAAGAATTTCCCTGCAAGGTTTTAACATCCGTATTGGAAATCGTTAAATTTCTGTAATTCTGCGACGGGAAAACAGTCTGTGTGGTTCCCAGATAATCAACCGTACTGAATCCGGCCGGATTGGTTGAAAGGGTGCCAATATCATTTGTTGTACCGTTAAGATTTAAAAGATGAGGACGACCTCCTCCGCTCATATCGATTGTTCCTGTTCCGCTAAGATTTTTCGTTATGGTGGATGTCTGTATGGTGGAGTTATTAAACCTGAGTGTCCCGTCAATATCAGCATTCCCTCTTACACTCAGGCTATCTGTTGTTGAGCCCAGGCTAAGGGTTCCTGCAAAAATATTCAGACTGTCGATCACAGTTAATACACTTCCTGCAGTTGCATCGTGTGTTACCAGCTTTCCGGGGGTATTCAGGGTAAGTTTATAAAATGTTTCACCTACAGAACCATGAGTAATGGAATGATCATTGGTGTTCCCATGAAACTTCACCGTTGAAGTGTCAGGATTAAATATCCCAAAATTGGTCCAGTCGCCTTTGAGGTTATAATAACCGTTTCCGGCAGTTACTGCCGGGCCGGCGTTCAGGTAATCCCCTGAAAGGTTTAATGTTCCCTCATTACCCAGAGAACCTGAATTATTTTCAAAATCTCCGCTTTCTACCACAACACCAGAAGTAAGAGTGACTGCTGCACCTGCATTAGAAATGACCTGGGCAAACAAGGTCTCCTGTTGTGAAAAACACAATGTCAGACACAGAATGATCAAACTCTTTAAAAAGGAGTTTATCTTCCTGGGTCCAGCGGACGTATTATGTTTACAACTAAAGATCATACTGCTTCTACACGTGCTATTTGTTTATTGTTCCGGAGTGATATTTTTTTTAATTACTGTTTGTTTCGAGATTATTTTAACCTTTCTTTTTCGTGAGGGTCGTAACGGTCGTGACGACGTGACGGTCGTGACGGTGGTGACGGTGGTGACGGTGGTGAGGACATTTACATCGTTACGTCGTCACATCGTCACGTCATCACGTCATCACGTTCCTCACCTCATCACCCTTTCCAAAGTAATATCAAACACCAGCGCCATATCTCCCGGAATCACCCCTTTCAAACCTGCCGGACCATATGCCAGAGCCGAGGGAACAAAAATCCTCCATAAAGAACCCTCGGGCATTAACTGTACTGCCTCATTCAGGCCCGGTATTAAATTGCTGACCAGATTCATAATTGACTGTTTTTTCTGAAACGTATCTTCAAACAGGGTTCCGTCGGGATAAACCCCGACCGCATTAAAAACTATGGTATCATTGGCATTGGGCCGTACTCCTGTTCCGGCTTTTAACACCATATAATGGACCCCGCTGGGTAAAACTCCCACACCCTTTTGTGATTTTAATGCAGTAAATAACTGGGCTTCCATCTGCCGGCCCCGTTCGCTCTGGGTCGAAAGCTGGTAAGCAGCAATAATGGGGACAATGGTTGAATCGGTAATGGCCCTGGGATTATTCTGCATGATATCGTCCATTCCCCGGTAAAAAATTGCAGAATTGCTTATGGCAAAACTGTTATTAATCAGCCATTGGCCAACGAAGACCCCGAGGCTGTATTGGAGGGTATCGGAGGCCGAGCTAAGTTTTGCAACCGGCTGGGCCGTGGTTGCAGGCTTACCCGTTTGCTGCTGGGCAGATAAACTGATGGTTAGCAGAAGAAATGCCAGAATGAAAAATTGTGTTTTCATGTGATTTATACAATTTGTTAAACTATTTCCTGATAATTTATTTACGTTCATTTATTTGTTTCGTGTTAAGATCTATTGTTTCCTTTAACTTTTTCAATGTTCTTCGTGACGGTCGTGATGACGTGACGACGTGACGCTCTTTCCTTTAACCTTTTTACTATAACCTTTAACCTTTTTTCTACTTTAACCTTATTTACTTTTTAGTCATATTATTTTCGCTCATAATTCTCGCTTTAAAATCCTATAATCACCTAATATTACAACATTGTCAAATAGTCTAATTGTCACATCATTTCAATTCCTCAGCTTCTTCTTTTCCTTCGCCGGCGCCAAAAAATTCTCCCCCGTTACAACTCTCTAAACGGTAAGTCCCGTCCATTCCTGATGTATAATGTTCGTGAGCAAAGCAAACTCTTCCTGCTCTTTAACCCCTGCCTCTTTCCAATAATCGGTGAGTTTGTTTCGTGTTTCCTGTCCTGTCATACGTTGCTGAATCCACTTTTCACTTCGCCCCAGTTTTTGCCAGTTTTCTCTTGCCCGTTCAATACCTTGCCCGGGATCAGCCATTTCCTGCATACGCTCATATCCCACTTTTGCCAGCCACTGTTTAAAAGGTTCAGCTTTGGGTGAAGGGATTGATTGGATGATGCGCAACAATCCTTGCGCATTGGCGCAATCAGTAGCATAACGCTTACCATCAACAGACTCCATTTTCAGTTGTCGACAAATTGTCGATAACTCAATTCCCGACAATTTTTCTCTCTTTTTCATTTTATACCAGTAATCTTTTGGATCCGGACTCCCTGTCAAAATCTCAACAACATCTACCACCGAAAAATACCACATCTCCTCAGCCTCATCCCAATGGCTTCGGACTTTTTTATCTTCAAATAGTTTGATGGCACTCATGATAGTAAAGTTTCGCTTTATGTGTTTCAAATCAATTTCTACTTTAACCTTCTTTATCTCCGTGACGGTCATGACGGCGTGACGATCGTGACGAAGTGATACTCTTTACTTTAACCTTTATCCTTTCTACTTTAACCTTCTTTTTCTCCTTGAAGGTCGTGACGACGTGACGTCCACCCTCGTAACTCCGTAACCTCGTAACTTCGTAACCTCATTCATTCATTTTCTTCCACGACGACCTTACCCTCTAACCTTAACTTTTAACCTTTTCAATTTTGTCGTGACGGTCGTGACGACGTGACGCTCTTTCCTTTAACCTTTTTACTTTAACCTTTAACCTTAATTAATTCAATGCAGCGAAACTCAACTCAGCCCGGTGACCTGAGACGAACAGGGGTTTACCAATAAATAAGTACATACCCTGCGGCACCATCTGCACCTGTTCCTCCTTCACTACCGCCACCGCCGCCACCACCCGGAAATGTACCGGTTGTTCCTGCGCCGGCAGGCCCATCAAAATTGGTACCAACACCACCACTACCTCCAGCGCCTCCAAACGGACTTCCTCCACCATTGCCACCACCGGCGCCAGAATGACTATCCCCATCTCCGCCTTTGCCTCCGGCAATTTTAATGGTACCATTACCGGAAACAGTACCTCCGGGAGCTCCTATAATATTATTATACCCGGAGCCTCCATTTGCAGAAACAGTCATTGATGTTGCCGTAAAACTACTGGCACCCCCACTAAGAGTTGTTGAATTACCACCTGCACCTACAGTTACAGTATGATTTGCAGCATCCGATACATCAACTAATCCTTCGCTATAAGCACCACCACCACCGCCACCTCCACTAAGATTGTTACCTGGTGAATCAGCGCCATGACCACCACCCCCCCAAACTCTAACCCACACATATTTTACACCAACGGGGTGGGCAAAGGTTGTGCTTGAGGTAATTCCCACCATTCCATTTGGAATACCAATGTTTCGCGCTACTGTACCGGTACCCACTGTAAGTACATCCTGATCAGCATTCCATGCTATCTGACCTTCAGAAGTAGAAGAACCGGTATTACTTGACTGAGGTAATTTAAGTCCTTCTGTTGTGGAAGAAGTATTCACCTGGGAAAGGTCAAGCATTACGCCATCCGGGATAACAACATTTCCTGAACCAGCCCTGAGTGTTAATGATGATGTCCCTGTTACAGTTCCTATACTTATACTATTGCTTACAGCGCCTGTACCTATATTAATAGTTTTTGCTCCGGTTGCTCCGGTTCCGAGGTTAAGGGTTTGAACGCCGGTACCAGCGCCAATATTAATTTGCTGTGCTGCATTACCCCCTATTGTTACAGTGCCGGTTGTTGTACCTGTTCCAATATTCACAGGTGTGGCAGCAGCCGTATTGTTATTAATATTAACACTACCGGTACCGGACAGAATTGTTGTAGCGCTGGTCGAGTTACTGCTTCCAAGATTTACAGTTTTAACTGCAGCGCCATTACCAATGGATATTGTTTGGTTGCCTGCACCTCCGATTGTAACAAGTCCTGTGGAAGATCCTGTATTAATATTGGTTGGTTGGTTATTACTGACATTTAAATTTAATGCCCCTGCGCCTGCATTAATATTAACTGCAGTACCACCAAGTGCATTACCAATGTTAATTATTTTTGCAGCATCAGCTCCCAGATTTATAGTTCCGGCACCTGATTGGATATTAATTCCGGAACCATCAGTCGTACCCAGAACGGAAACTCCTCCTGGAGCGTTACCTCCAATATTCCAACTTGTGCCACTAACCAAAGCCACAGTGCCTGTTGCATCGGGGAAGGTAATGGTTCTAGGAGCTGTTGGAGTCCATGTTAAAGTGCCTGTTTGTCCAGCACTTTGCAACACTAGTTGGTTTGATGTTGCCGATAAGTTAATATTCGGCATGGTTACAGTGCCTGTAAAGGCTGGACTTTCAAGGAATGCAAAAGTTTTCCTGGCGCTACCAGTAGTGACAGTTCCATAATAATTATCCGTTAAAAATTCAATAGCGCCTGGTTCAGCAGTTGAAAGTAATGTGCCTGAAGTGAATTTCAGAGGGGCTGTGCCTGCGGTTGCTGTTCCTGCAACAAGATGAAGCCATGCAGTAGGAGAAGTGTAATTACCGATCCTCAAAGGTTTATTAAAAGCAGCATAATTGTCACCAAGCGATAAGGTTGGATTATCCGGAGAAGCACCTCCCAAATGGAAAGATGGAGCCCCGGTTTTGGCGCTTGCTGCCCTTGATTCATACCTGATATTTCTTTGATTTAGTGCAGTTTTAAATATAAAATCTACCAAAGTAATGGTTCCATCAGTTGTTTCAAAAATAGCTCCATTCTCACCGTTTCTGTTCCGCATTCTAAGTATGGATGGGCCATACGTATCTCCATCCTGCCTGAGAACAAGTTCAGTGGTTGCCTTTATTGTACCGGTTGTTGCATTCCCTATTTTAACATCACCTAAAACGGTTAGCGGATCAGCCAGAGAATTTGTTCCGATACCTAAACGCTTATTTGAATTATCCCAATACAGGTTTGCATTATCCTGGGATAAAGCGCCACTTGCCCCGGCGAAAGGAATTGAACCTTCAGTAAGAGCAGAGATAACCGGTAATGAAGAAAATGTTTGAACACCTGTAAATGTTTGGGCCGCATCAGTTCGGGCAATTGTAGCCGAAGTTGCCGGAAAAGTCATTGTTTGTCCGTCAGTACCCGCGAGTGTAATCGAGTTAATTACTGTTAGCGTCTTTCCATCAGCAATCGTCAAAGTTGAACCCGTTGCAGGGGCCGTAATTGTTAATTTGTTTATGCTGGTTGCTGTGGCTGCACCAATATTTGGCGTAGTCAGAGTCGGACTATCCGAAAAAACTAAATTGGTAGTGGTAGTACCTGTAGTCCCGGTTGCCGCATTCAAATAATTTAACTGAGTGCCGGTAGTGGTTACAGAAGTTGCGCCCAATGTAAAGGGTGAGGGAATTGTGACTGTACCTGTGAAAGTCGGAGAAGCGATTGGCGCTTTTAAAGTCTGTAAACCATTCAATTCTGTCCGATGTACCAGGATGCTGTCATTCAGATTATCCAGTCTTCCCAGGTGTACGTCCAGACTGTCAAATACCACGTCACTGCTGGTTTGTAAACCATTTAGCTCCGTGCGGTGTACCACGATGCTGTCGTTCAGATTATCCAAACGTCCCAGGTGAACGGCTACCGTATCATTCAGATTATCCAGTCGTGTAAGATGGACTGCTGCGGTATCATTCAGATTGTCAAGTCTGCCAAGATGGACAGCCAGGCTATCAAATACCACGTCACTGCTGGTTTGTAAACCATTTAGCTCGGTGCGGTGTACCACGATACTATCGTTTAAGTTATCCAGGCGTCCCAGGTGAATGGCTACCGTATCATTCAGATTGTCAAGTCTGCCAAGATGTACAATTGCCGTATCGTTCAGGTTGTCCAATCTGCCAAGGTGTACGGCCAGACTGTCAAATACTACGTCACTGCTGGTTTGTAAACCATTTAGTTCCGTGCGGTGTACCACGATGCTGTCATTCAGGTTGTCAAGTCTTCCCAGGTGAACGACTACCGTATCATTCAGATTATCCAGCCTGCCACGGTGAAGCGCCGTGGTATCATT
>CAYGFI010000067.1:0-23668 GCA_964349045.1 uncultured Chitinophaga sp. | reverse complement strand
CTTTATAAGTTATTGAATAACTGAATGTAAAATTATAACTTGTTTTTCTGCCGGGAAAGTATCACAAGTGAAATATAACTACCGGTAAAGAAGTTGATTTTTTAGAAATATAATCTGGATCTGAGATGGGATATTTACAATTCGATAAGAGCAAGTTAATTAATCTTGAATACTCTTTAAATAAGGAATTTGTCAGATCGAATCGTGCCGGTTCGTATTCTTCTACCACAATAGTTGGCTGTAATACAAGAAAATATCATGGAATGCTGGTTTGCCCTGATTCTAAGACAGGGAACAAAAATGTACTGCTTTCATCCCTTGATGTTACGATAATGCAGCATGATCAGGAGTTTAACCTGGGTATTCACAAATATCAGGGAGATCATTACGTACCCAGAGGCCATAAATATATTCGAAATTTTGAAACTGAAAGCGTTGGAGTTACCACATACAGGGTTGGCGGGGTCGTTTTGAGGAAGGATTATCTTCTAGTTGAAAAGGAGGAGCAGATACTTATACGTTATACCCTTGAGGAAGCAACTTCTCCTACTTTTTTAAAGTTTAAACCCTTCCTTGCTTTTCGGGATATGCATTCACTGAGCAAAGCCAATATGTACGCCAATACCAAATACCAGAACGTGAAAAACGGCATTGTATCAAAGTTATATGAAGGACTTCCTTCCCTCTATATGCAATTTAACAAGGAAATTGAATTTATATCGTGCCCGGATTGGTATTTCAATATCGAGTACATGGAAGAGCAAAACAGGGGATATGATTACAAGGAAGATCTTTTTGTACCCGGGTATTTTGAGTGTGCGATACAAAAAGGAGAGAGTATTATTTTCTCCGGAAGTACTTTTTTGATTGAGGAGCCCGGATCACTTTTAAAAAAATACGAAAAGGAAAAGGCTAAAAGGATTGATAGAGACAGTTTTAAGTCCTGTCTTGTAAATTCAGCGGAACAGTTTTTGGTATATACTGAAGGCCGTACTGAAATAATCGCCGGTTTTCCATGGTTTGGAACCTGGGGCCGCGATACATTTATTTCTTTACCGGGATTAACCCTTACCACCGGGAAATTGAAACAGGCCAGGGATGTGATCGATACTATGGTCAAAAGGATGAAAAGTGGCCTTTTCCCCAACATGGGCGATAATGCTAATCCTGCATTCAATTCGGTTGATGCACCTTTATGGTTCTTCTGGTCTTTGCTGGAATATCAGAAGTACGATTCTTCACTTGATATCTGGGAAACTTATAAAATTCCGATTAACGATATTCTGAATTCTTATCGAAATGGAACGGTTTTTAATATCCGGATGATTGAAAATGGATTAATTTGGGCCGGGCAGCAAGGGAAATCCTTAACATGGATGGACGCCGTTAATGACTCAGGTCCGGTTACTCCCCGGATGGGTATGGATGTTGAAATTAACGCATTATGGTACAATGCAGTCTGTGCGTCTCTTGTATGGGCAAGAAAGGCCAAAGATGCCAGGTTTATTAAGAGATGGAAGGATTTACCTGAAAAAATCGGGCAATCCTTTATCACCACTTTCTGGGAAGAGAAAAAGGGTTACCTGGCTGATTATGTTGATGGTGATTTTAAGGATTTTAGCGTTAGACCCAACCAGGTAATCGCGGCAGCTCTCGAACATACTCCATTAACCAGAGATATGAAAAAGAGTATAATCGATATTGTTTCGCGTTATCTTCTTACTCCAAAAGGACTGCGCACACTTTCACCCAAGGATGAAAATTATAATCCGTATTATGAAGGAAATCAGAATGAACGCGGTGCAGCCTATCACCAGGGAACTGTCTGGCCATGGCTATTGGAACATTATGTTAAAGCTTATCTCAATCTGTATAAGGCAGGAGGATTAAACACGGTAAAACAACTTTACTATGGTTTTGAAGAAGATATGCTGGTACATGGAATCGGATCAATTTCTGAAATTTACGATGGCGATCCGCCGCATACTCCCAGGGGGTCAATTTCACAGGCCTGGAGTGTAGCTTCGGTGCTAAGAATCGGTGAAATGATAGAAAAAATGGAATCTGAAACCACTAACTAATCTTTGTTAAGACTATGAAGGTACTAATGTTCGGTTGGGAGTTTCCGCCTCATATCTCGGGCGGTCTGGGAACCGCTTCTTATGGTCTTACCAAAGGCATGAGCAAAATCCCTGGAATGAAAATTAAATTTGTCGTTCCAAAAGCTTATGGAGATGAAGACCAGAGCCGGATGAGGATCATCGGGGCAAATGATATCGTTATCGGTAAAAAGCTTGTTAATTATGAATCCTTTCTGAGGGAAATAGAATATGTTGAAATAAACTCGAAAATTATTCCCTATACCGATCCGGATGAATATTTTACTGCAGTAAAAGAGGCAAAAGATGAGGGCAGATCATTTATTTATACAAAATTCAGAGGAAAACTGACATTTACAGGAAAGTATGGAGGAAATCTGTATCAGGAAATAGCCGATTATGCTGTCATAGCTTCTGTTCTGGCTGAGGAAAGGGATTTTGATGTAATCCATGCTCATGACTGGTTAACCTTCCCAGCCGGTATTGCAGCAAAAAGGGTTTCAGGTAAACCACTGGTAATTCATGTTCATGCAACAGATTTCGACCGAAGTGGAGGTAGTGTAAATCCAGCTGTTTTTGATATTGAGATGAAAGGAATGAGGCATGCTGATAAAATAATTGCTGTTTCTAATCTGACCCGCAACACCATCATCGAAAAATATGGAATTGATCCGGACAAGGTAATAACAGTTCATAATGCTGTTGAACCCTTGCAGGAAGCTGAAAAACTTGTGCTTAAACGTAATATTAATGATAAAATAGTTACTTTCCTGGGAAGGGTGACCTTGCAAAAAGGACCTGAATATTTTGTAGAAGCAGCCTACAAAGTACTACAAAAAATGGATAATGTGCGCTTTGTGATGGCCGGGAGCGGAGAACTGCTGAACCGTATGATTATCCGGGCCGCTGCATTGCGGATTGCCAATAAGTTCCATTTTACAGGATTTCTCAAAGGGGACGATGTTTATCGCATGTTCTCTATCAGCGATGTATATGTAATGCCTTCTGTTTCAGAACCCTTCGGCATTTCCCCATTGGAAGCAATGCAATCAAATGTTCCTGTAATTATTTCGCATCAGTCGGGAGTATCCGAAGTCTTACAATATGCCATGAAAGTTGACTTCTGGGATATCGATGCGATGGCTGATGCTATTTACGGATTATTAAATTACAGCGCACTTTCTGATATGTTTAAAACATACGGAAAAGAAGAGGTTGAGAATATGAAATGGGAAAATTCAGCCCTTAAAGTAAATGATGTCTATCAATCAGTTATAAAGTAAAATAAACCCGGTAAAAGAAACTGTGCACTATGAGAACAATTTGCTTATACTTTCAGATCCACCAGCCTTTCAGATTCCGGAGATACCGCTTCTTCGATATTGGCAGTGAGCACTACTATTATGACGATTACATGAACGAAAGCATCATGCGCAAAGTAGCGGACAAATGTTACCTGCCTGCAAATAAAATTATGCTGGAGCTTATTAATAAACATGAAGGAAAATTTAAAGTTGCTTTTTCAATTTCCGGAACTGCAATAGATCAGTTCGAACTTTATGCTCCGGAAGTAATCAGCAGTTTTAAAAAACTGGCAAAAACCGGATGTGTTGAATTTTTATCGGAAACGTACTCTCATAGTCTGGCTTCACTTGCAAACCGTGAAGAATTTGAAAAACAGGTTTTTAAGCACAAAGAGAAAATAGTTCAATTATTTAAAACAGAACCGGTTGTTTTCAGAAATACTGAGTTGATTTATTCAGATGAAATCGGAGCAATGGTGGCTGATATGGGTTTTAAGGCCATGATTACTGAAGGGGCAAAGCATATTCTTGGCTGGAAAAGCCCGAATTACCTTTATTATAATGCTATAAATCATAGACTTAAGGTCTTACTGAAAAACTTCAAGCTTAGCGACGATATTGCTTTCCGGTTCTCTAACAAATCCTGGGCTGAATACCCTCTGACAACAGAAAAGTACGTTTCATGGCTTAAAGCGATTGATAAAAAAGAGGAAACCGTAAACCTGTTTATGGATTATGAAACTTTTGGAGAGCATCAATGGGCAGATACAGGAATTTTCGAGTTCCTGAAAGCTTTTCCATCGGCGGTTTTCAAATACACTAAGTTTAAATTCAGTACTCCATCGGAGGTGGTCCATGCTCTTCAACCGGTAGCCGCGATTCATGTTCCGCATCCAATTTCCTGGGCTGATGAGGAAAGAGATCTTACCGCCTGGCTCGGTAACGAATTACAAAAGCAGGCTTTTGGAAAACTTTATGAACTTCAGGATAAAGTTAATTCAGTTAACGATCTTAAGCTTCAAAAGGATTTTGATAATTTCCAGATTAGCGATCATTTTTATTATATGAGTACCAAATTCTTTTCCGATGGGGAGGTACATTCATACTTTAATCCGTACAATAGCCCTTATGAGGCTTTTATTAACTACATGAACATCCTTAGTGATTTTGAAATCCGGCTGAATGGTGTTATATCAGGAGATTCTGATCTGGAAGTTATGCGTTTAAGCAGACTGCTAAAAGAGAAAGAAGAATTAATCATTCAGTATACCAATCAGCTTAATAAATCTGAAAGTGATAAAAAACCGATACGAAAAAAAGTCAGAAAAAAGACACAATCTGAAGCTAAAATTGTTGAAGGAAGTACAAAGAAATCTGTTTCTAAAAAAGTCATTGTAAGGAAAGCTCCGGCAGCTAAAAAATCTGAAATTTCTAAAGTTGCAAAGAAAAGGGCAACCAAGAAATAAATTCCAATAAGATCTGATATAATTATGAACAAGGATAGAATAAGCACAAACTATATTTTTGAAGTCAGTTGGGAAGTGTGTAATAAGGTAGGGGGTATACATACCGTAATTTCAACAAAAGCGATTACTTTACTTAGGGAGTTTGCAGACAAATATATATTGATCGGACCGGATGTCTGGAGAGAAGATGCCAAGCACCCCGAATTTAACGAAGACACGATACTTCTGGCCGGATGGAGACAGCATGCTGCTTCTGAGGGTCTCCGCGTAAGAGTAGGCCGCTGGAAAATTACAGGGAAACCTATGGTTTTTCTTGTAGACTTCACGACATTTTTTGAAAAAAAAGATGAGATTTTCAGCAAGTTTTGGGAAACTTATAAGCTTGATTCCATCTCGGGACAATGGGATTATATCGAGGCCAGCCTGTTTGGATATGCTGCCGGAAAAGTAATTGAAAGCTATTGCAAATATCATCTTACACCCAGCGATAAAATTATTTCTCATTTCCACGAATGGATGACAGGAGCCGGACTCCTTTACCTTCGCGATGTTCTGCCCCAGGCCGGAAAAGTATTCACAACACATGCTACGGTCGTAGGCCGTTCAATCGCCGGGAATAATCTCCCTCTGTACAGTAAAATGAAGGAGTATAATGGAGATGTTAAAGCTAGCGAGTTTAATTTAGCCTCCAAGCAATCTATGGAGAAGATTTCTGCCCGTTATGCTGATGCATTTACTACTGTTAGCGAACTGACAGCTAAAGAATGTGAACAATTCCTTCAAAAAGAAGCAGACATATTAACTCCGAATGGTTTTGATGACGGATTTGTTCCCAATTCTGAAAGTTTTAACTCTAAACGCAAAACTGCAAGAAAAAAAATACTGGAAGTAGCAGGTGCACTTTTAGGTGAAGATTTAGACGATGATACATTCCTGGTTGCAAATAGTGGCCGGTACGAGTTTAGAAATAAAGGAATTGATCTGTTCATTGACTCTCTCGGAAAACTTAAACAGGGCAATTCCCTGAAAAGAAAGCTGTTAGCTTTTATTCTAATACCCGCGAACCATTATGGCCCTCGAAAAGATCTTCTGGAAAAACTTGAAGGAAAGGGAAATGAAATAGCCGGGGAAAATTATTTAAGTCATAATCTTCATTATGCCGAAAGCGACCCGATCCTCGGGAGAATTAAAGCTGCCGGCATTTATAACCAGAATGGCGACAGTGTTAAAATCATCTTCGTTCCTTCATACCTTAATGGCTCTGATGGGATATTTAACATGGCATACTACGACTTACTTATCGGGTTTGATCTTACGGTTTTTCCTTCCTACTACGAACCCTGGGGTTATACTCCGCTTGAAAGTCTGGCCTTTCATATCCCCACAATAACTACCAGTCTTACCGGTTTCGGACTTTGGGTCACTGATATTTTCAAAGATCCGGGAAACGGTATTTTTGTAATTAAAAGAGACGATTTTAATGAAGCGGAAGTTGTTGATGGGATATGCCAGACAATCAAGATAATGCTTAACCTTTCCCCTAAAGCCGTAAAAGAATCGCGTGACAAAGCTTTTGAAATTTCCAGGGTTGCATTATGGTCAAATCTTATCGATAATTACTACCAGGCCTTTGATATAGCGCTTACCAAAGTAATGGAACGAGTTGACACTTTTGTTGAACATGAAAGGGTCGAACAATTGCCGCAACTGGAAGTGAATCTCGGAGTAACCCCGATTTGGAAACGGGTACTGGTACAGCAGAATCTGCCTGAAAAGCTCCAGCCTCTTGAGGAACTCAGCAAAAATCTTTGGTGGTGCTGGAATCAGGATGCTATCGAGCTCTTTGAGTCAATTGATCCGAAACTATGGAAGGAAACGGCTGAAAACCCTGTAGACCTTTTAGAGAGAATTCCTTTTGATAAATTGGATAAACTTGAGAAGGATGATTCATTCCTTTCAAGGCTCAAAAATGTCCATAGTCAGTTAACTTCCTACATGGCCGAAAAGCCAAAGGATGGACCTACCGTCGGTTATTTTAGCATGGAGTTCGGTCTGCATGATTCGCTCAAAATATATTCGGGGGGTTTGGGATTACTGGCTGGTGATTATCTTAAGGAGGCGAGCGATTACAATTACAAAATCATTGGAATAGGATTCCTTTACCGGTTCGGCTATTTTAAGCAACTTATGTCGGTTGCAGGTGAGCAATTGTCGGTTACAGAAAAGCAGGTTTTCTCCAAGACACCCGCTCAGCCGGTTTTTGAAGAAAACGGGGAGTTTAAAAAAATCCGGATTGTTTTGCCGGGTCGTGATTTAATTGCTAACATCTGGCAGGTTAATGTAGGAAGGATAAAACTCTATCTTCTTGATACTGACATTGATGAGAATCAGGAACAGGATCGTTCGATAACTCATCAGTTATATGGAGGAAATAATGAAAACAGGCTTAAACAGGAAATTCTACTCGGTATTGGAGGTATAAGAGCATTACGTGCCCTTGGTCTGAATCCTGAGATTTACCACTGTAATGAAGGCCATGCGGCATTTATTGGTTTGGAAAGATTACGGGAATATATTCAGAACGAAAATCACACCTATCCGGAAGCGTTGGAAATCGTTAGATCATCTTCATTGTTTACTACCCATACACCCGTTCCGGCCGGGCACGATTATTTCTCTGAAGATATTATGCGGGCTTACATCGCGCATTATCCAAGCCGCCTGAAGATTACCTGGAATCAGTTGATGAACCTCGGTAAAATGCATCCCAATTCAGGTAGTGAGAAATTCTCTATGAGTTGCCTGGCAGTAAACCTCTCACAGGAGGTAAACGGAGTTTCGCGTTTGCACGGAAAAGTAAGCCGCGAAATGTTTGCCGATATGTGGGCAGGATATCTTATGGAAGAGATACCTATTGGTCATGTCACAAATGGGGTGCATATCCCAACATGGATTTCAAAAAGATGGAAAGAACTTTATCACAGAGAACTCGATCCTGAGTTTTATAAAAAACAGGAAGACAGGTCGGTGTGGGCAAAAATTAACAAGGTTGACCAGGCAGAAATCTGGAAAATTAAGAATCATGAAAGAAAAGATCTTATCGATTTCATTAAGGATGCAATTGTGTCGAATTCCCTGAAATCTTATGAAGATCCCAAAACCATTGCCGATATTCAGGATAATCTTAATCCCAATACACTGACTATCGGTTTTGCCCGCAGGTTTGCCACCTATAAGCGTGCACATCTTCTTTTTATGGATATCAAGCGTCTGGCCGCCATCGTAAATAGCCCATTTATGCCTGTGCAGATATTCTTTGCCGGAAAGGCACATCCGCAGGACAAGATGGGAGCGGACCTGATAAAAATGATTGTTGAGATTTCCCGTAAACCCGAGTTTGTCGGGAAGATACTTTTTCTCCCGGGATATGAGATAACGCTGGCAAAGAAACTTCTGCACGGAGTTGACATATGGATGAACACACCAACTCGTCCACTTGAAGCATCTGGTACCAGCGGTGAAAAAGCAGTGATGAACGGAGTCCTCCACTTCAGCGTACTCGACGGCTGGTGGGCTGAGGGTTACAGACAAGGCGCCGGCTGGGCATTGGATGAAGAAAAGGCTTACGAGAATCAGAATTTCCAGGATCAGCTTGATGCTGAAACTATCTATTCCCTGATTGAAAATGAAATCACTCCCGCGTTCTACAAACGCGATGCGCGTGGCGTTCCGACAGCATGGGTATCGATGATTCAGAAATCTATCACTGAAGTATGTCCGGAATTTACCATGAACCGGCAATTGTTAGATTATATCCATCAGTATTACGAACCTCTTTACAAGAGAACCCTGAAAATGCGTGAGAAAGATTACGATATGGCCGCAATAATTGCCACATGGAAGAAGAGGATTCTCAATTCGTGGAATGATATCGAAATTGTGTCCATTACTTACCCGCAGATGAGTAACCAGGTTGTTTGCCTCGGAAATCATTATCTTTCAACCCTGGTTCTCGATCTGAAAGCATTGAGAGCAGAAGAGATAGGTGTTGAACTGATCGTCGCCGAACTGGAAACAGCAAGCAACAAACCACAAATCCTGGAAATAAAAGAGTTTAAACTTACCAAAAAAGAAGGTTCTAAAGCCTGGTATGAGATTGAATTTTCACCAACACAACCCGGGATTTTTGATTTTGGAATCCGGATGTTCCCGAAACATAAACTGCTCGCACACCGTCAGGAGCTACCCCTTTTGCGTTGGATATAATATTTAGGGAGTGTCGTACACTCCTTTTATTTTTTCTTTTTTTAATACCAGGGCAGTTCGGGAAGGGAGGTAAATTTTCAGATAATGTCCGGATGAAATCCCTTTTGAAGCAATTGCACGATACGAAATGGTATGATCGATTCTTCCCTGTCCACCAAAAATTATTTCATCTGTATCGAGTACTACACGGTATTTTGAAGCAGGAGCATTTAAACCATAATCCGGGTATGAGTTTACCGGGCTGAAGTTAAAAGCGAAATAAAAATCATCCCTTTCAAAACCCAAAACCTGGCCGTGAAAATTTTCATGATACAGGTGTGGCGCTTCTCCCCTGTAAATATGACTTTCGCGGAAAAGTTTGATCATTTGTCTGTCGAATTCATCCAGAAAACTGTATCGTAAAAGATCATTTGTTGCCAGACTCCACTGCCGACGGGCATAATGGTACGACCAATTGTTTCCAAGGCGGGGGAAGTCAATCCATTCAGGATGACCAAATTCATTCCCCATAAAATTCAAATAACCATTTCCTGCAGTAGCAACTGTCAGAAGACGTATCATCTTGTGGAGGGCTATACCACGGTCGATCATCAGGTTAATTGTAATCTTATCCATACTGTAATACATCTCTTTTCCTATAAGCCTGAAAATAATCGTCTGATCGCCCACAAGGGCCTGATCGTGTGATTCGGCATAACCAAGAGTTTTTTCTTCAACCCGTTTATTAGTCAACTCGTAAAACATTTCTCCCACATTCCACTGTTCATCAGCTTTTTCCTTAATTACCCTGATCCAGTAATCGGGAGTGCCCATAGCCATCCGGTAATCGAATCCAATTCCACCTTCATTCAATTTGGCTGCAAGTCCGGGGTATCCCGACATTTCTTCAGCAATCGACAATGCAGCAGGATTATTTTCATGTATCAGGGAGTTTGCCAGACCAAGATAACAGATGGCATCTTCATCCTGCTGACCATCGAAATACATACTATAATTTGTAAAATCGCGGCTCAGGCCATGATCGTAATATAACATGGAAGTGACCCCATCGAACCGAAATCCATCGAAATGAAAAACTTTCTGCCAGTATTGAATATTGGAAAGCAGGAAATGGAGCACTTCGTTTTTACCATAATTGTAGCACAATGAATCCCAGGCAACATGCTCTCTTCGATTTCCAGAATGAAAAAATTGCCAGGGGGAACCATCATACAGGCCCAGACCTTCGTTTTCGTTTCTAACCGCATGGGAGTGAACAAGATCCATGATAACCCTTAGTCCGGCTCCATGGGCCTCATCGATAAGCATTTTAAGATCTTCCGGCTCACCAAAGCGTGATGAAGGAGCAAAAAGGCTTGAAACATGATATCCGAAGGAACCATAATAAGGATGCTCCTGGATGGCCATCAACTGGATAGTATTATAACCGGCTTTAATAATTCTTGGCAACACTTTTTCGCGAAATTCCCCGAATTGTCCCACCCTGTATTCTTCAGTAGCCATGCCAACATGAGCCTCATACACGAAAGGAGGATCGTTTTTTTCAGGGGATTTGTTCTTCCATTTATATTCCACATCAGGAAACCACACCTGGGCAGAAAAAAGTTTAGTATCCGGATCCTGCACAGTGCGGGTAGCATATGCCGGAATTCGCTCCCCATGATCACCAGACCAGTGAATGGATAATTTGTATAAGTCTTTATGATGTATTAGTCCAGGTTTTACCAGGAGTTCCCAATTGCCGTCTTTCAGGGGAGTGAAACGGAATAAATCTGATTCCTTCCATTTAGTAAAATCTCCGATAAGGTATATTTCAGTGGCATTGGGCGCCCATTCCCTGAATACCCAATTGCCAGAAATTCTATGAAGACCAAAGTATAAATGCCCGGTTGCAAATGAAGACAGATCTGCATCCGGGGCCAGCTCATCCTTCTTATTCTGCACCTTTTGCATACGCTCCTGGATTATTTTAGAGTATGATGCGAGCCAGGGGTCAAGCTTTACGATTCCGGGTACACCCATAATTTTTTGAATTTCTAAAGTGAAAGATAATCATTTTTAAGGATTGATTTTCCATATTCTATCGGATGCTTCAAGATATTCAGGTAATGCAGCAGAACCATACCAGTTGTAAAGTTCAGGGTCATAGTTTGGGTTCGTATTTTGTCCTGCCAGAAATAAAAATTGAAGCAGAAAGGCTAATAAGAGCAAGGAAGTCTTCATCTTATAATATTTATAATCAATTAGAAAAAATTATGGAATGCATTCTGCTAATTTACCGAATTTTATTATTTTCAATATTTAATGAACATAAAAATTACCTTACATGGCATCATAACACCTGAATCCAATATGCAATCCTCCAATAAATAAACTAGATTATTTTGCTATTTTTGCTTTTTTATAATTAAGTGAAAATCTGGCATAATTTAGATGTGTTTAGAGTTGTTCACCCTGTTGTAACCATCGGAATATTCGATGGGGTGCATCAGGGACATCGTTATTTACTTAGCCACCTTATTGAAACTGCCAGAGCAATTTCGGGAGAAACGGTTGTTGTTACGCTTTGGCCCCATCCCCGCTTAGTGCTTAACAAGGATACTGAAAACCTGCGGTATCTATCCAGTATTGAAGAGAAAACGGTACTAATGGAGCAGGCGGGAATTGATCATTTTGTTATTATCCCTTTTACATCCGAGTTTGCTGAATTGGAATCCTGTCTTTTTGTTAAGGAATACCTGGTTGATAAAATCGGCATCAGGCAACTTATCGTAGGGTATAACCACAAGTTCGGGAAGAACAGGGAAGGGGATTTTGAAAATCTTAAACTGTGTGCCTCAATCTATAATTTTGGTATCGGGAGAATGGATTCTAAAAGTGTTAATGGTGTAAAACTTAGTTCATCCCTGATCCGTGAATTGCTGAATTCCGGAAATCTTGATCTGGCAAACGAATATCTGGGATACGACTATTTTCTTCGTGGAAAAGTAGTTGGAGGCAACCGTATTGGCCGGAAAATAGGTTTTCCCACAGCTAACATTCTTCCCGACGATCCACATAAATTAATTCCACGCGACGGGGTCTATGCAGTTCATCTTGAACTAAACGGTATTTTTTACTCCGGAATGCTGAACATTGGCTTCCGACCGACTATTGAAAGCGGAATGCCCATTAAAACTGTAGAGGTAAATCTTTTCGATTTTATGGAAAACATCTATAACAGGGATGTTTATCTCCATTTCAGAAAACGTATACGGGATGAAAAAAAGTTCGCAGGGATTGAACAGTTGAGGGAACAATTGGTTATAGATAGGGAGATAGCGAAAGAATTGCTTGGAGGGAATTGAGAAAGTAGACGGGAGACGGGAGACAGAAGTCGGAAGTCGGAAGACCGAAGTCGGAAGACCGAAGGCGGAAGTCCGTAGTTGGCAGTTCTAAAATAAGGAGGATTGGGAGATTAACCAAAATTGCCAGTCAGGCAATAAGATGAAATTTCGAACAAGGATTAACAATAGTCTGGACTTCGGTCTTCGGTCTTCCGACTTCCGGCCTCAATCCCCCCGCTTCTCAAAAAAAAATAATTACCTTTACAAAAAAAAAATAATGAACACGCAAATCACCATGGTAGAAGAATTGAAGTATAAGGTCAGGGATATGAGTCTTGCTGAATTCGGAAGGAAAGAAATTGATATCGCGGAAAAAGAGATGCCAGGGCTGATGGCTATCCGTAATAAATTTGCAGCATCCAAGCCGCTGAAAGGAGCAAGGATTACCGGGTCACTTCATATGACCATTCAGACTGCTGTTCTTATTGAAACACTTACATCGCTAGGCGCAGATGTACGCTGGGCGAGCTGCAATATTTTCTCTACACAGGATCATGCAGCTGCAGCTATTGCCGCGACAGGAATACCGGTATTCGCATGGAAAGGCGAAACTCTCGAAGAATACTGGTGGTGTACAGTTCAGGCTCTTACATTTCCGAATGGAAAAGGTCCGAATATTATTGTTGACGACGGGGGAGATGCCACCCTGATGATTCACAAAGGCTACGAAGCTGAGAATGATCCTTCTATTCTCGGTATGAAACCCTCTAATCATGAAGAGGCAATTATTCTTTCTCAGTTAAAAGATATTCTGAGTGAAGATCCCGGGAAATGGCATCGATACGTAAAAGATATGAAGGGAGTTTCAGAGGAAACTACTACCGGGGTGCATCGGCTATACCAGATGCAGGAGAAGGGCAAACTTCTGTTTCCTGCCATAAATGTCAATGATTCCGTTACGAAATCAAAATTTGATAACCTTTATGGTTGCCGCGAATCACTGGCCGATGGAATTAAACGGGCAACCGACGTGATGATCGCCGGCAAAGTTGTGGTTGTTCTGGGTTATGGCGATGTAGGTAAGGGTTGTTCTCACTCTATGAAATCTTATGGAGCCCGCGTTATTGTTACCGAAATCGATCCTATCTGTGCCCTTCAGGCTGCCATGGAAGGATTTGAAGTAAATACCGTTGAAGACGCCCTTAAAGAAGGTAATATATACATTACCACAACCGGTAATAAGGATGTGATTACCCTCGATCATATTAAGAAAATGAAAGATCAGGCAATTGTATGTAATATCGGTCACTTTGATAATGAAATACAGGTTGACCAGCTGAATAATTACAGTGGTGCAAAAAAACTAAATATCAAACCACAGGTTGATAAATACATTTTCGACGATGGTCATGCAATATTCCTCCTGGCTGAAGGTCGGCTGGTTAATCTTGGTTGTGCAACCGGACATCCCTCTTTTGTAATGAGCAACTCCTTTTCCAACCAGACACTGGCCCAGATTGAACTATGGCAGAAACACTACGAAATTGGTGTTTACAGGCTTCCAAAACAGCTGGATGAGGAAGTAGCAAGGCTACATCTGGAACAAATAGGGGTGAAACTCACTAAACTAACAAAAGAGCAGGCCGAATATCTGGGTATTCCGGCCGAAGGTCCCTATAAACCTGATCATTACAGGTACTAGTTAAAATAATCAGATGGGTTTCTAAATAAGTTGATTTTTTGAATTGACAGACATTGAATTTAGATCTTATAACAATGATTTGTAACTATTTAAAATATCTAAATTCAACTGGTTAGAATTTATTGTCATTAGGTGAATAGTCACAATTTTTTGTTAACTATTATCCGGTAAATTATTTAGAATGAACTTCCTAATTTACAACTCTGAGTACACTACCATCAAGAAAAGCCTGGTATTCTACAAGGGGATACTTTGCAGGTCCGTTAAAAACATTTCCTTCGGAACTCAGGAGATAGCTTGACGAACAGCATGGACATACCATCAGTTCCTGGATATCATCACCGATTTCAACATTGCAGCCATCATAATAGTCATAGGTACAGGCGGCATCGTAAACGAAATACTCATCATTGTTATCCCGGTAAACGATCAGACCGCCTACACCACCGAAATGTTCCTTCGGGAATATTTTAAAGCTTCCCGGGCCAAGATCTCCGAGATCACTGAAAATTCCCAGGTTTGCATTAATTGTAACATAAGGAAACTTAAAACTATCCTTCCTGCAGGTGGAAGAGGTGAACAGGATCAGAAACGAAACAACAAAGATTTTTATTTTAGAAAGTTTTAACATACTTTGCATGAATTCGGAAAGGAATCCAAAGTTAATTATATTTTTTCGTAACTTTAACGGACTTTAATAGTTCCATATTGTATCTTAACATGAAAGCTGACTTTGATATTGGTAACCTTGTGTATGTGATTCTTGCCATTGTATTTCTTATTATTAGTGCAATAGGCAAGAAGAAGAAACCCACGATCCGGGTTTCAGAAGAAGCTCAGGATGCTCATTCGGATCCCGGGACCCTAAAATCACAGTTTCAGGAACTGTTCCGGGAATTTAATCCGGTTGATGAGATAATAAAAGAGCAGGAATACTCTTTTACTTCGGAGGATTCAGTTGAAGACGGCCCTTCTCTTGATGTTGTGCCCGAAGAAAGTTATGAATCCGTTGAAGACTACGTTCCTAAGTATGAACAGCCGCTCGATAGTAATATAAATTATTATGAACAGGCTAAAAGTTCGCTGGATACTACCGGAATGGATGAAGGTACACCCGCTTTTGACTACGAAAAGGATCAAAGCTCATTAATATATAACGATATTACTCAACAATATTCATCTTTTATGTCCGAAGACGAAATAGAGCTGGCGGGAATTATTGATGAATTTGATCCGAAAACTGCATTCGTGTATTCAGAAATTTTTAACCGTAAAGAATTCTAACAGAAATCCTTGCTATACTTAAAAAGCATATAAGGATTTTTTTAAACTCAGAAAAAAAATTATATTTTTGCAGTTAAAGAGTTCAGGTCGCCTGAATTCTTTTTCTTTTTTACTTATCCAAATCAGGAGGTTAACATGACAAAGGTTAATTACATGACCCAGGAGGGTTTGTTGAAACTCAGGAAAGAACTGGAGCACCTTACAAAAGTTGAGCGTCCGGCCATTTCCCATCAGATCGCTGAAGCGCGTGATAAGGGAGATCTGTCGGAAAATGCCGAATATGATGCTGCAAAAGATGCCCAGGGTATGCTTGAAATGAAGATTTCACATCTTGAGGAAAAACTGGCAAATGCCAGGATAATTGATGAATCAAGAATCGATACCAAAACGGTACAGATCATGAACCGCATCAAAATCCGCAGCAAGTCAAATAATAAGGTTTTACAATATATAATTGTTTCTGAAACTGAAGCAGATCTTAAAGCCGGAAAACTTTCCGTCAGTACTCCCATTGCTCAGGCTTTACTTGGCAAGAAGCTGGGCGATAAAGTAATTATTCAGGTGCCTTCCGGGGAGGTTGAGTACGAGATTGTAGAAATTTCATTATAGATTAACTTTCATGGCTACTATTTTTACTAAAATCGTTAAAGGTGAAATTCCCTGTTTTAAAATTGCAGAGGATGAAAATTACCTGGCATTTCTCGACATTAATCCACTCGCCAGGGGACATACCCTGGTTATCCCTAAAAAAGAAACAGATTATATTTTTGATGTCGACGATCAGTTGCTAGCCGGAATGATGGTTTTTGCCAAAAAAGTTGCACGCGCTATAGAAAAGGCTGTGCCCTGCAAGAGAATAGGGATAGCTGTTCTGGGACTGGAAGTGCCTCATGCCCATATTCACCTGATTCCTATTAATAAGCTGGGGGATATCAATTTTGCCAATCCAAAATTAAAGTTCTCCAATGAGGACCTGGCTGCTACGGCCAGTGCGATCATTTCTCAATTTTAAATCGAAAATCGTTAGTCATTTTTCGAAATTCCTGCTTTTTGAATCACTAACATCTTGAGTTAAATATTATTTCAACCTTTCAGGATTCTTACGCAGGAAATCGTTCCAGCTATTAAAACTTTTCCCGTTTTCAGATGGTTTTGCCTGGAAAAAGTGGCATACGGCTGCCGCCAGTCCATCTGTTGCATCAAGGTTTTTTGAATCGGCCTTAAAATGAAGAATTCGTTCCAGAATATCAGCCACCTGCTCTTTTGAAGCGCTTCCTTGTCCTGTGATGGACATTTTTATTTTCCGGGGAGCATACTCAAAGATTGGAATGTTCCGGGAAAGCGCGGCTGCAATAGCAGCTCCCTGTGCCCTTCCAAGCTTCAGCATGCTCTGGACGTTTTTTCCATAGAACGGAGCTTCAATCGCCAGTTCATCCGGGTGATACCTGTCAATTAATTTAATTACGTCGCTGAAAATAGTCTGAAGAGTTTTGTAAGGATCTTTTTCCTTTCGCATATCAGTTATCCCCAGGCTGAGCAACACCGGTTCCTTTCCATGTGCTTCTATAACCCCATATCCCATGATATTGGTTCCCGGGTCAATCCCCAGGATAATTCTTTCGGGGGAATTCATCCTTTTAATTTAATTTTTTGAAAAAGTATACCTGAAACTACCAATACTAAACCAATTGGTGTGGTTAAGTAAATCTTTTCTCCTGCAATATAATGAATAAGGATTAAGGATAAAAACGGACTGATGTAGATCAGGTTGCTTATTTTGTCGATCGATTGGGTTAACTGAAGAGCTTTCATCCAGAAAATAAATGCCATTCCCATCTCAAAAATACCTACATAAACACCTGATAACCACGCTTCCGGTAATGATGGAAGGGTTATATTCAGGATGGGTATGGATAGCAGCAGAAAAACAAGACCAAAGAAAAAATTCAGGAAGAGTTTCAGTACCTCATCTTTTTTATCTCTCACATTCAGGATCCAGAAAAATGCCCATATTAACGAACTGCCAAGCGCCAGGAAAACACCGGGGATTTGTTCCGGGCTGAAGTTCCCTTTTCCTCCCTGGGAAGAAATGAAAAAAACCCCCGTAAAGCTTATGAACATAGCTATAATGCTGCGTAAAGATATTTTTTGTTTTAAAAGGGGAATGGAAATCAATACAAGAACAATGGGCCAGATCATATTCAACGGCTGGGCCACCTGACCGGGTAAAATGGAATAGGCTTTAAAGAGTATCAGGTAATAGGCAAAGGGATTCAGAAAACCCAGGATTGCTGAAAAGAGATATTCTTTTGCAGACAGGTTGAAAATACTTTTCCATTGACTTTTTGCAATCAGAACTCCCCCGAAAATGAGCGTACTCACAAAAGCCGATATAAGCAATAATTGAAAATTATCCTGGTACCGGAGAGCAATTTTAAAGGCAGTTGGAACAGTTACCCAGCAAAGAATGGTAAGTCCTGCGAAAAAGTAGGATTTTTGCTGGTTATTCATTCAACAGAATCTCAGTTTATCAAATCGAATCCGGTAAAATTGCGCAGAACCTCAGGGACTAAAATGCCTTCCGGTGTCTGGTTATTTTCCAGCAATGCGGCAACGATACGGGGCAGAGCCAGTGATGATCCGTTCAGGGTATGAGCGAGAGTGGTTTTTTTGTCTCCTTTGTCTTTAAAACGCAGTTTTAAACGGTTTGCCTGGAACGATTCAAAATTTGAAACCGAACTTACCTCGAGCCAGCGTCCCTGGGCAGCCGCAAACACCT
Organism: uncultured Chitinophaga sp.; assembly: GCA_964349045.1. Taxonomy (GTDB): domain Bacteria; phylum Bacteroidota; class Bacteroidia; order Bacteroidales; genus JACJXF01. The sequence continues at coordinate 5,442 of CAYGFI010000067.1, read as the reverse complement.
CGAAATCATAAGTAAGCGCCGAAGTAAAACTCATATCGCCACCGCAAAGTTTGATGATCCGGTATGGGAGACCCAGCTTGATAACAAGACCCTCAACGTGACGTACCATTTCTTCGAGAGCTTCGTAAGATTTATCGGGATGAGCGATCTGAACGATTTCAACTTTATCGAACTGGTGGACACGGTTCAATCCCCTGACATCTTTTCCGTAAGAACCGGCTTCGCGGCGGAAGCATGGGGTATAAGCGGTATTTTTGCAGGGAAGATCGGAAGCATCAAGGATCACATCCCTGTAAATATTGGTAACCGGGACTTCGGCAGTGGGTATCAGGTAGAAATTATCAATCTGGCAATGGTACATTTGTCCCTCTTTATCGGGAAGCTGACCCGTGCCAAAACCGGAGTCTTCATTTACCATCAGGGGAGGCAGAATTTCACGGTAACCGGCATTTACGTTCTCATCGAGGAAGAAATTGATAAGCGCTCTTTGCAGTTTGGCCCCTTTCCCTTTAAAAACAGGAAAACCTGCACCGGTAAGTTTTGTGCCAAGGTCGAAATCGAGAAAATCGTATTTTGTGCCAAGTTCCCAGTGAGGCATGGCGTCCGGTGGGAGAGTAACTTTTATGTCATTACCGCGAACGAACTGGTTGTCTTCGGCAGAATTTCCCAGGGGTACAGATTCATGGGGGAGATTCGGAACCAAAACAAGTTGTTCATTGAGTTTTGTAATGGCAACATCCTTTTTCAGTTCGTACTTTTTGATTTTAACTTTAAGCTTAGAGGTAAGTTTTTTATTTTCTTTTAGCAACGATTCACGTTTAGTTAGAGGAACATCTTTTGTTGTACCGCTAAAAAGCTTTCCTGTCTCTTTGGAAAGAGTATTCATTTCAGCCTGTGAAGAATCAGCGTTCAATTGTGCAATGCGACGCTGATTGTCAAGTTTAATTATTAGGTCAACAATGTGTTTGCCTTTGAAGTTTTTGACCTTTAACCGGCTTATAACAAAATCCCGGTTTTCACGGATAAAATTAAGGGTGAGCATATCAGAGTTTATAAAATAGAAAATCTCCTTAAACTGCATGTAAAGTTAACAGTTTGAAGGAGATTTAAAATAATTTTATTTGGATATTTATTCAGCGGCAGGAAGAACGGAAACAAATGATTTGTTGTCTTTTCTTTTCTTGAAGTGAACAATTCCTGAAATAAGGGCAAAGAGAGTATGATCTTTACCAATTCCAACGTTTTTGCCAGCCTGGTGCACGGTCCCTCTCTGGCGAACGATGATGTTACCGGCGGTAGCAACCTGACCGCCATATAATTTAACTCCCAATCGTTTACTTTCTGATTCGCGACCGTTTCGTGAACTTCCGGCTCCTTTTTTGTGTGCCATAACTATTCGCTTTATTTTTTATTCAGTTATTATTTTTTTGTTCCGGCAGCTTTCTTAGGAGCAGCAGGTTTCTTTGTTGCCGGTTTCTTTGCTGCAGGTTTCTTTGCAACAGGTTTCTTTGCTTCGGTTTTCGTTGCTGCAGTAGCTTTTTTAGCAACAGGTTTTTTAGCTACGGGAGCTTTTTTCACTGCTGCAGGTTTCACTACTGCTTTTGTTTCGGGTACATCAACAGCCTTTTCAACAGTTTTCTTTTCAGCCACTTTAGGCTTAACTTCTTCAGTTACTTTGGCTTCCGCTTTCTTTTCAACAACAGGTTTTGCAACTGCTTTAGCAACAGCTTTTGGTTTAGCGCCGGTTTCAACAATTTCCTCAATGAGGATCTGGGTCAAATATTGCCTGTGACCGTTTTTAACCCTGTAACCTTTTCTTCTTTTCTTCTTGAAAACGATTACTTTATCGCCTTTCAGATGCTCAAGTATCTTTGCAGAAACCATTGCGCCCTCGATAACAGGAGCTCCAACGCTGACACTTTTATCGTTATCAATCAGAAGTACTCTATCGAAGTCAACCTGGTTACCCGGTTCAGCATCAAGCCTGTGGACAAATATCTTCTGGTCTTTCTTTACCTTAAACTGCTGTCCTGCGATATCAACTATTGCGTACATTATTACGTGGTTTACTTATATTCATGAAATTGGAGTGCAAAAATATGAAAGTTAAATGGATTAGCAAATATTTACGGCGTTTATTTTTTTCTTTTCAACTGAGTTTTTTGAATTATAACATCCTTACCTTTGAGATTCAAAAACGTCCATAAGAATTAATTGCTATGATTGCAATTAGTTGACCCCCTCCTTTCAATTTTCTGGCCGTTCCTTTTAATAGTTGAACCCCTCCTTTCAATTTTCTGGCCGTTCCTTTCAATACTTGCCCTCCCTTTTTCAATTTTCTGGCCGTTCTTTTCAATAGTTGACCCCCCTTTTTCAATCCTCTCCCTTATATTCGTTGGATATCAGGCTTCAGTTTGTGTTTCCTTTTCCTCACGAGGTTCATTTAGTTGCCTGCAATACAGGGTCATGACTTCCGGATTTTGCACTCTGTCAAAAATTTTTACATCCGTTCTGTTTCATAGTGCAAATGGTATTGGCAAATTCAATTCAATTAAGTACTTTTAAATATCATAAAATTCAAAAATGTTTTCTGAAATCCTTACAGTCCGCAAATCCCTGAATAAAGCTTTTCTAAAAGTAAAGCCCATTCGTTCTGGAATTGAGCTTTTTAAAATCAATATTTCCGAACTTTTAAATCATAGCAACTCAACAGAATCCGAAGAGCACCACAAAAACATTATTGCCACTTTTCTGAATAAAACCTGGTACGATCCGGATCATTACATTAATACCAAAGGAAGGACAGACCTTGTAATTCATATAGGGAAAAACAGTAAAAGCCCGGTTGGTGTAATTATCGAGACTAAAAGACCAGGCAGTAAATCTGAAATGCCTTCAAAGGAAGATCTGAATGCGAAAGCAGTTCATGAGCTGATCCTTTATTATCTGAGAGAAAGAATCACCGGAAAGAACCTGGAAATAAAACATCTTATTGCTACAAACCTTAATGAATGGTTTATTTTCAATGCTCAGGAATTTGAAAAACTTTTTGCCTCCAACAAGAAGCTGGTAAAAGATTTTGAGCAATTTGAGGAAAAAACTTTATCTGGTACTAAAACTGACTTCTTTTACAACGAAATAGCAAGGCCATTCCTTGAAAGCCTTGATAAACAGATTCAATTCACCCATTTTAATATTGCTGATTTCAGGGAAATCATTAACAATTCTGACAGGAAAGACGATAATAAACTAATTGGTTTATATAAAATTTTCTCTCCTGAACATCTCTTGAAATTGCCTTTTTCAAACGACAGCAATACACTGGATCGCAAGTTCTATAATGAATTGCTGCATATAATAGGGCTTGAGGAAACAAAAGAAGGAAGCAAAAAAGTAATCGGAAGGAAGAAGGAAAAAACAAGGAATGCTGGCTCATTGCTTGAGAATACAATGGATATCCTTAAATATGAAGACAGCCTCAGCCAGCTTCCAAAACGATCAGAGTATGGTGAAAATATAGATGAACAATTATATTCAGTCGCTCTTGAATTATGTATTACATGGCTTAACAGGATATTATTCCTGAAATTACTCGAAGGACAATTGATCCGGTATCATCAGGGTGACGAGAAATTTAAATTCCTGTATTCCGGTTTAATCCAGGATTACGATGCTTTGAATAAATTATTTTTTCATGTGCTGGCAGTAAAAGAAAAGGACAGGAATGAACAAATAAAACAAGTATTCGGGAATGTTCCATATCTGAACAGTTCTTTGTTTGAACCAAGTGAGCTTGAGCATAAAACTATCCGTATCAGTAATCTGGATGATAATTCAACAATCCCAATTATCAGTAGTTCAGTTTTAAAGGATAATTCCGGGAATAAGGTAAGAGGGGAAGAAAAAACCTTACATTATTTATTAAAATTCCTTGACTCTTATGATTTCTCAAGCGAAGGAAAGGAAGAAATCTCTGAAGAGAATAAAACACTTATCAATGCTTCGGTATTGGGACTTATTTTCGAAAAGATTAATGGCTATAAAGATGGTTCTTATTTTACACCTGGTTTCATTACCATGTACATGTGTAAAGAGACGATCAGGAGGGCAGTTGTACAGAAATTCAATGATGCTAAAGGTCTGAAATGCGAGACCATTGATGATGTTTACAATAAAATTGAAGATAAAGCAGAAGCAAATTCACTGATAAACAGTTTAAAAATCTGCGATCCGGCAGTAGGTTCAGGCCATTTTCTGGTTTCTGCATTAAATGAAATCATTGCGATAAAATCAGAATTAAAGATTCTTACCGACAGGAAAGGAAAAATTCTGAGAGATTACAATATTGAAGTAATCAATGATGAGCTTGTTATTACTGATGAAGACGGAGAATTTTTTGAATACCATCCTAAAAATCCGGAGAGCCAGAGAATCCAGGAAACTTTGTTTCACGAAAAGCAGACCATTATTGAAAACTGTTTATTCGGAGTAGATATTAACCAGAATTCTGTTAAAATCTGTCGGCTCCGTCTCTGGATTGAATTACTCAAAAATGCTTATTACAAACCCGAACCTCCTTCCGACGTGAACACTCCCCTCTTGAGAGGGGCCGGGGGTGTGACCCCCCTCGAGGGAGGCCGGGGGGTGTTAGAGACCCTCCCCAACATCGACATCAACATAAAATGCGGCAACTCTCTTATTTCCCGCTACCCACTTGATGCCGATATTAAAAAAGCGCTTCAGAAAAGCAGGTGGAGCATAGACAGCTATCGTGCCGCTGTTATGACATACCGGAACGCCGAAAACAAAGAACAGAAAGCCGAAATGCGCCGGTTAATAGACCAGATAAAATCTGACTTTGAAAGCGAAGTGGCTTTAAATGATAAGCGCTATCTGAAACTCAATAAACTAAAAGGTGAACTTACCAGCCTCACTTCGCAAACCAGCTTATTTAGCCTTCCTCCGAAAGAAAAAGCAGAATGGAACATAAAAGTCAGCAAAATCACTTCAGAGTTAAATGCCCTTGAAAAGGAACTTGATGAAATAACAAGCAACAAGATTTACGAGCATGCTTTTGAATGGAGGTTTGAGTTTCCTGAAGTACTGAATGATGAAGGGGATTTTGTGGGGTTTGATGTGGTGATTGGGAATCCGCCGTATATAAGACAGGAAGAATTTTCATCGATAAAACCATTTCTGAAAAATCGATTCAGAATCTATAATTCCATTGCAGATTTACTGACTTATTTTGTAGAACTGGGATATGATATATTAAGAAAGGAAGGACGTTTTCAGTTTATAATTTCCAACAAATTTACGCGAGCCAATTACGGAAAGGAAATGAGGAATTTCCTTCTTTTAAATACCCAATTAACTCATTTTATTGACTTTAGTGGACTACCTGTATTTGATGAAGCAACTGTAGATGCTGCAATACTTGGA
>CAYGFI010000066.1:0-23805 GCA_964349045.1 uncultured Chitinophaga sp. | reverse complement strand
GTCATGGGAGAATATTCTCAATAAAAATATGATTCTCTCCGAAAAACATCATTTCGATTTTACGGGTGTCGCTTCCATGGAAGGACAAAACTACCATGACGCCAGTTCCAGAAAATATGGGTATACCTCCGACATTTTTGCCCTTCGATACCTTAATCCGGGAAATAACATCGATTACGCCAATGAATGGGCAAAACGTTATACGACCGTTAGCTTTGTAGGCCGTATTATATATGATTATTCTGATCGTTACAATATTCAGGTGAATGCACGTAGTGATGGATCTTCCTTTTTCTCCGAAGATCTTCGATGGGGATTTTTCCCATCCCTTTCGGCAGGATGGTCTCTTTCCAAGGAATCTTTTATGAAAAACCTGAGTCTGAACTGGCTCAGCCTTTTAAAATTCAGGGCAAGCTATGGTTGGTTAGGAAATAACCGGATTGAAGAATTCTCCAATTACGACCTTGTGAAACCCCTTGGAAATTATATTTTCGGAAGGAGCCCGGTACTTGATATGGGCTGGTCGATGTCAGGGTACGGAAATCCAAATATAGTATGGGAAAAAACCAGTACCGCTAATACTGGTTTTGACCTGAACCTTTTCAAAAACCGTTTTACCACTTCTGCCGATTTTTATGTAAAAACTACAAGTGATATGTTGCTACAGGTTCCTCTACCCTACTCAGTAGGAATTGGAGAAGGCACCAATGGCCCATGGCAAAACACCGGGGAAATAAAAAATTCAGGAATGGATCTTTCTGCTTCATACAAGGAACAAATCGGAAAGGTAACATATAAAATATCAGGGAATTATACCACATTTGTTAATAAAGTAGTTCAGCTGGGCGAACGCAATGAGCCGATATATGGTGCAAAAATCGACGATTATTATATAAGTAATTACCTGGGATACCTTACGTATACAGCTCCCGGATACCCTATCGGCCAGTTTTACGGATTTAAAACGGATGGAATCTTTACAACCGAAGAAGAACCCAATATCAAATATACTCCACAGGGGTATAATACCGTTGAAGGGATCAATATGCCGCAGGCAGGAGATTTTAAATTCAAGGATATGAACGGGGATGGGAAAATCGATAACAATGATATGACGATTCTTGGTTCACCGCATCCAGATTTTCTTTATAGTTTTGCTTTTGAAGCAGAGTATGCCGGATTTGATATTAGTATTACTTTCCAGGGATCTCAAGGAAATAAAATTTTCAATGCAACACGCTTTTACACGGATCATTTCTATTCTGAAACAGATGGAGGAAAACCAATAAATCCACGCAGCAATCTGACAGAATTGTCATGGACTCCAGAACATCAGGACAGGGCATATCCTGCAATTAAACCTAATAACTTTAACAATAATTACAGGGCATCCGATTTCTACATTGAAGACGGATCGTACCTCAGGCTAAAAACCATGCAGATTATGTACACGTTTCCCGAGGAATTAATTTCAAGGGCAAAAATGCGCAGCCTCAGAATTTATATGGGCGGTTATAACCTTCTCACCTTTACAAAATATACAGGCCTTGATCCGGAAATTGGAAAAGATGTTTCTAATACTTCGAATAACTTGTTTTTTGGAGTAGACCGCGGAAATTACCCTATGGCACGCAGCTATACCTTTGGACTAATAATTGGTTTTTAATACAGTTAATGAAGCAAACTATGAAGCGATTATATACAGCAATATTTCTTTTGATTGTCCTTTTAACAGGATGTGAAAAATTTCTGGATACCGAACCGCTAGGAGGAGTGCCAGAAGCGGACTTTTACAAAAATATAAATGAATTATCTGCAGGTGCGGTTTCAATATACGATATCTGGCAAAGTGGGGAATATGAACAGGCAATGGTGGTTCTGGGTGATCTGCCCAGCGATAACTTTGTATTGAGAGATGAGAGCGATGTGAGTGCCATGGAAATTGAGACCTTCTCAACAACACCCGACAACAGGTATGTTAAATCGTGGTATAAACTTAATTACCAGGGTATCTTCCGCGCTAACCGCGTGATTAAAGCTGCTCCGTCTGTTGAGCTGATCCTGAATGCGGGTAATTCAATCGATTACCTCCGCGATTACAGGCAGGTATATGGCCAGGCACTTTTTATGCGGGCCTTCTTCTATTTTAAACTTGTACAGGCTTTTGGCGGCGTTCCGATTATTTCCGAAACCTACAACATAGGTGATCAGGCAACCCCACGATCGACACCTGACCAGGTTTATGATTACATCGAAAAAGATCTGCGGGAAGCCATCTATGCGCTACGTTCCGAGATTTCTGTTAATTCACAATTTGGCCAGGTCGACAAATGGTCAGCAGCCGGACTACTTGAAAAAGTTCTTGTTTTCAGATCTGTACCCGGCATACAAAGTACCGGGTGGAACCAGGCTGTGACAATAGGGGATTGGCTCATACAAGGTAATGAACTTACCATCGGGAATCTTTTCCCTTACGGTATTGATACCACCTTTTACAGAAGAATGAAACTGGATGACAGCTACAAAAGTCTGTTTTCTAATCCTGGCTATAATCTATACAATCTGTACGCTTTCGATGGCAACCAGTTCAATATTGTAAATAACAAGCAACTTAACCCAAGCTTCATCACCAGTTTTCTGGATATTGATGTACAGAATGCAATATCCAACAGGGAGTCTATTATCTCCGTTATGCATAAGGAACGTCAGACCGGAGATAATCTACCCTATGAAACGGGTTCCATAATACCAGCCTATTACGGAGGATATAATTCCTATGATGGCAATTGCAAACTGGTTCCAACCCAGTCCCTCGATCAGGCTATGAACGGAGATCCCCGGGATAAATATGGCTGTCTTTCGCATAACGAACCATTGCCCCCGGAAGACTTTCCGGATGTAAATGTAGGAGGACAAAACGGTAGCCCAACTTTTCTTGTTTTTGTTAAATACTGGGTTATTTCAACCGAACGCCCAAGCAGCGGAAGTGCATATGTAGGAAGAAATACTGTGTTACTCAGATATGCCGATGTGATGCTCTTATATGCGGAAGCCCTTAATGAAACCGGTCGTAGTGATGGAGCCGTTAGTTATTTGAACCTGGTAAGGGCCAGAGTGAAACTTGGAGCAAAATTGATTGGACCCTATGAAATGATGCGTGATCTTATCTGGAAAGAACGAAGGCTCGAGCTCGCAGGCGAATATGAGCGATTCTTCGACCTTGTGCGCCAGGGTGACATTTATGCTAACATGCAGGCCCTTGGCACCTCCGAAGTTATGGCCAGGAAAAAAGGAGAAGGAGCCCGCCGTTTTATCCGCTTTGTAAATGAAATTTATCCAATTCCAAAAGAAGAGATCATACTAAGTAACGGAGTCATCGGTCAGAATCCTGGCTATTAATCAGACTTCAAATGAAGTTTCAAAAAAATAATAGATTGAATATGAGAAAATTTGTAATACTTATACCCCTGATATTCCTTATAGCATGCAATAAGGAGATTATACGGTTTGAAGAACCTGTGGCTGATTTCAGCCTTCCGGGCGATACCATTGAATTGTTGTCCAGCGTAAAATTTACCAACAATGGGTCCGGAGAGTATTTCTCATTCTGGCCCGGTGACCAGGACCACGATTACACGCTGAAGGATGCGGGACTTAATAATATTGGACTGCCACCTAACCTGGGAAAAGACTTCTACTATTCCTATAAACAGTCCGGCTCTTTTACCATTGTAATGGTAGCTTCGAGTTATGACGAAGAAAGTGACAAATATGTTGCGGTAACTACAACAAAGAAGATATTTGTGAAACCAGGCAATGATGGAAATTTTATCGAAAAATTTGCGCTCAATAATGTTGAAAAGGATTTCTCGCCCGAAGCTACTATTTATGGCAACAGCGATATTGTATTCCGGCTTGCACGAAAGTACGATATACGTGTTAATACCCGTCCGATAAGATTCCGTACCCAAAATGTAAACGCCGTGTTGACTTCTGAAAACGGGGATATACTTTACTCTGATCTTTCAAAGCTAAACCTCTATGATCTTACCAATGATGTTCCGGTTATCAACCGCATTAATGTGTATGGATATTTTAATAAACTCAAAATTTATAAAGTAATTACCGGCTTTTATCCGGTTGTCACCAGTATCAAGTTTACTGATGGCCCTAATTCAAAAGCTCTGACTGAAGTCCCGGGGAAACAGGGTGTTTTCGAAGCAGCTATATTCCGTGATTCCTTTCTTTCACAAACTACAACGCTTACTTATGTTAGTGAACCCGGAGTAGTAGTAACCATGGATAATGATCCTACACCATTAATGTCAGGTGTTACGCCTATTACCTTAACATCGAATAAGCACACTTACTACTTCAAAAAAATGGTAGGCGGGTACGAAATTGTTACATCGGTTACTTTGAAAATCACCTACATTTAAGTTCATACTTCCATTTTTGTTACAATAGAACTTCAGGGCTACAGATATAAGCCTACTTTTATAGGTTAGGGGTAAATGAGTTGATAATCAATGAACTTTTTAAAGCTCTTTTTTACTAAATCATTATTGGCTTTTCGAATCAAACTCAGACATAAAACCATTTGATACTTAAAATCCTATGCGAAATACATTTATCATTCTTGGTATATTCATGATCCTGAACTTTTCGCTGAAGGGTCAAACCGGGCTTAAACCTGATCCGGATCAGAAGATCCAGCAATGGAAAGGATGGGGTATTTCACTGGCATGGTGGGCTAATTGCATGGGAGGCTGGGATGAAACAACTGTTAATGAAATAAGCAACTGGATTACAAGTCCCGATGAACTGAACATGAATGTTTTCAGGTTCAACATTGGCGGTGGGGATGATCCGGCACATACACATATGCGTAAGGACGGTGGCAATGTACCCAGCTATAAACCTGCCGAAAATTTAGATTTTGACTGGACAGCGGATGCAAATCAGCGTAATTTCCTTTTAAAAATAAATTCACTTCGTAAAGATGCAATCTATGAGGCTGCTTCCTATTCCCCGCCCTGGTGGATGACAAAATCGGGTTGTTCCTCTGGCGATACCAGTGGAAAAGACAACCTGAAAGAGGATTATTACGACGATTTTGCAAGCTACCTTACCACTACAGTATTGCATTACAAAACGAAATATGGAATTACATTCAGTACCTTGTCACCTGTAAACGAACCTTTTTCAGGATGGTGGAAGGCATTGGGAAGCCAGGAAGGATGTGCTTTTTCGCAGGAAAGCCAGCATCACATTATCAGGGAGGTATACAAGAGCCTCCAAAAGAATAATATGCTGGGATACTGCGCTATCAGTGTAATGGATGCCAACAGCGTTGAAGAATGTTTAAAAGGGCTGCAAGGTTATGAAAAGGCAGGAGATATTGTTCCTTTAATACAGCAGGTGAACACGCATTCGTATGTTGCTGCCGGAAGGGTTTAGTTAAAAAAGATGGCGGATAAACTTGGCCTCAGCCTCTGGCAATCGGAAAGCGGCCCACTGGATGTAACCTTAACAGGCCTTGATAATTATCTGCTGATGGCTCAGCGGATTGTTACAGATATTCAGGAGCTGCAACCTGAGGTTTGGTGCGACTGGCAGCTGGCGTCAGGGGGCATTGGTGATGGCCGGTGGGGTTTGGTTAGTTACGATGCCAAAAACAAAACCTATCAGCGTGAAAAATCGTATTACATCCGCAAGCAATTCTCAAAGTTCATAAAACCCGGATATACTTTTATTGCAGGTGTTGATAAAAATTCCCTGGCAGCAATCAGTCCTGACGGTAAACAGCTGATTATGATGATTGTGAATGAAAATAATGCCGGTAAAAATATTTCTATCGACCTGTCGGGCTTTTCGAAAACAGCAAAATCCGCAACTTTATACAGGACATCACAAAATGAAGATTGCATGGAAATAACGGGAGGCTTACCTGTTCAAAACAAAAAAAGCATTTATCTGGTTCCTGCCAAATCGGTTACGACGATTCAATTAGAAGTGAACAGTAAATAACATTTGATTCAAAAATTCAACGCAATGAAGAAAATCTATACCTGGATATCTGCCATCATCCTGTCCCTGATGATAGATTCTGCCATCGCCTCAACCCTAAGTATAAACCCTGAATTTAATTCAGTTGATTCATCCACAGATACAGTTCCCAAATCTACTGTTTTTAAAAATGCATCCGCCTGGTTTCCGTTCGACGGTGACGGAATTGATGCAAAAGGAACTAACAACCTGGCACTCCACCATGTATCATTCGTAGATGACTCTATCAGAGGTAAGGTAGCAGAGATAGGCAGTGCTGATACAGGTTATATGGAATTCACGAAAAATCCTTTAGCTGGTGAGCAATTCAGTATTTCAACATGGTTTTACTGGAAATCGAATGTTGAAAGCTGGCAGGTAGTGTTTGAATTTGCCAATCAAAATCCTATTAACGGAGTTAACGATAACTTCTATCTTTCTACAAAAGCAGGCAGTTATTATGGGGTTGTTGCACAATCAGCACTTAAAGGATGGGAAAATATTGCTTCAACCATAGAAACTCCCGTTCGTAAATGGGTACATATGGCCATGACCTTCGATAACAGCCAGGTATTTTTGTACATGGATGGAAAACTTGTAGGAAAGGGCAAAATGGCACATGCGATGGCTGATCTTGTCCTGAATCGTTTTTTTATTGGTGTTGATCCGATCCCGGCCCGCTACTGGAGAGGAATGGACGCATTGTATGATGATTTTGCCATTTTCGGGAAAGTACTTTCATCAAATCAGGTCTATGCCCTGGCTCATGATACAATTCCACTGCCTCCTGTAGCAATTCCCTATGTATTTGAAGCAGAACATTATCCTGGCGATAACTGGATAAACGACAAAGAAGACACTATTACCTATTCATCTTATATCGCTGTCCCTGAAGAAGTTCCATCGGCAACAAATACCATGAACTGCGGTATAATCCCTGGAGAAGGGTCATTAACCATATGGGCAAGGGTAAAAACGGATGTAAAAGTTGTAAATCCTTTCCAGGTTAAAATCAATAATCTCACCTGGCGGGTTTCTGACAGCATTATGCCTGTTTCTGGCTGGCAATGGGTTCCGGTTGCCAATGCGAACCTTGCCGAAGATAACCATTTCTATTCCCTCGCAGCTGGTGCATCAAACCTTAAAATTGATAAGCTGCTGGGAACTTTCGACTTTACTTACGATCCCAATATTTCTTATTCAAAAACGGATACAACAGCTCCCGGTATTCCTTTAAATCTTGCTGCAAGTGCAATCACAAACTCATCCACAAAACTGAATTGGAAACATTCAGTTGATAATACTCTGGTAACAGCGTATGATATTCTCTCAAGCGGAAGGGTAATTGCTTCCACTATTGATACCAGTATAACAATAAAACTACTTTCAGCAACTTCCTATACCTTTAATGTCAGGGCCAGGGATGCTGCCGGTAATATCTCTGATATTTCACAGACGGCTGCTTTATCTACCCCGTCTTTGGCTTTTACTGTCGATTTCACTGCAACAAAACAAACCATAAACCACTTTGGGGCATCGGATGCATGGTCGGTTGAAATAATCGGAAATTCCTGGCCAGTTGAAAAAAGGGAAGCAATTGCACGATATCTTTTCAGCCAGCAGATGAATCAGGGTGGAAATCCCGAAGGAATAGGGCTTTCAATGTGGCGTGTAAATATCGGAGACGGAAGTGCCGATCAACCAACAAGTGGTTACAGCGACGGATACTGGATGCGCGAAACACAGTGTTTCCTGAATGCTGATGGAAGCTATAACTGGAATAAACAAATGGGTTCACAGTGGTTTATGAATAAAGCAAAGGAATACGGTGTGCACAATTTCACTGGTTGGCTCAATTCGCCTCCTTTCTTTATGACCAAAAACGGGTACACCTTCCGGACTGAATCGGTGTCATCCTATAACCTGGATCCATCAAATTATGGAAAATTTGGGGAATATATTGCCACTGTTTCCAAACATTTCCAGGATGCGGGCACTCCTTTAAGCCTTATCAGCCCGATTAACGAACCCCAATGGCCATGGAGTGCAGAAGTTGGGTCTGCCAGCCAATCCGGATCATACTGCACCAATTCGGAGGCAGCAGGTATCGTAAAAGCGATCAATACCCAGTTCGATCTCAAGGGAACAGATTCAAAACTCTTAATACCGGAAGCCGGTACTTTGAATTATCTGAGTGCGATTCAAAGTGATGCGGCTACTTCGAACCAGATTACTGCCTTCTGGGGTAAAGCGAGTGCAAATTATGTCGGCAACCAAAGCCATATGTCAAACTATGTGGCGGGTCACTCCTACTTTATAAACAGAGATGCAACTGCAGCAGTAACCGTGCGGCAAGCTCTGATGAATAAAATGAAACTTGTAAATCCAACCCTTGAATTCTGGCAAACCGAGTTCTCAATTCTCGAAGATGGTTATTCTGACGGTAAAACAGAACTAACACCAATGGATTATTCCATATGGCTATCCAGGGTTATTCATTTCGATCTTACAGAAGGGAATTGCAGTGGCTGGTCTTTCTGGACAGCTCTAAGCAGACCTGGTGTTGCCGATCATGCTTACCGGTTTGGCCTTATTAACTGGTACCCGAATGTCGAAAGCAGGGCTGCTTGCACTGATGGAGATTTCGGCATTACAAAGAATCTCTGGACATTAGGAAACTATAGCCGGTTTGTAAGACCCGGATTCAAGCGTGTTAATGTAACCCGTTCCGATGGTCTTACACCAATAACAGCAGCTTACGAACAAATGGCTTCAGCCTATCTGAGTCCTTCTTCTGACACCCTTGTAGTGGTCCTGATAAACTATAGTGAATATGATCAGCAACTCAATCTGAATCTCTCAAATACCCCCGCTAACTTTGTTTTGGAAACACTGAAACCCTATGTCACTTCGGCTACTGAAGATCTTAAGTCATACGCTGAAATCCCCGCCCAGTCAACTGTTTACCTTAAAGCCCGTTCCATCACTACTCTAGTTGGAGTTAATGAGAATGCAGTTCATAGTTCTCTTAAGCCTAAAAGCGCTTCCGGTAGGTCCGTAAAAATATATCCTAATCCGGCAGCCGATTTTGTAAATATTGAAAGTGGGCAAGCTAGTTCCATGCAAATAAAGATTTTCGATACATCAGGTAAAAAAATGAACTCTCTGAATTCTATCAATGGAAGAGCGTTGATTCCTGTAAAAGATTTGAAATCCGGTTCATACTTTATAACCGTTGAACATGCCGGCATCGTTGAATCGTATAGCTTAATTATCCTCCGTTAAACCACCTGATCATGAAAACTAAATCCGTTTTTACCCTACTTGTTTTTCTAATTCTATCCTTGCAGATTCATGCTCAGACGGGCCGTATCCGGCAAAACTTTGATGAAAATTGGAAATTTGTTCTTGAGGATATATATGCTGCACGGAATCCGGAATACAATGACAGCAAATGGAGGACATTAAATCTTCCACATGACTGGAGTATTGAACAATCCTTTGATGCAAAATATGCCAGTTCCACAGCGTATCTTCCGGGTGGAATTGGATGGTACCGTAAAACATTTACTTTGCCGGATGCTTATGGGGATAAAAAAATCAGCATTCAGTTCGATGGTGTCTATAATTACAGCGATGTATGGATCAACGGACATAATCTGGGAAAACGTCCTTCAGGCTATACCAGCTTTTATTACGATCTGACACCATACCTGAATCAGGGTAAGGAGAATATTGTTGCTGTCAGGGTTGATCATACCCTTTACGCCGATTCCCGCTGGTATACAGGTTCAGGAATTTACCGTCATGTGTGGCTAAATGTAACCGATAATATTTATGTAAAACAATGGGGTACCTTTGTTTCAACTCCCCGGTTCAGTACTGAAATGGCAACTGTAAAAATTGAAAATCAAATTGTAAATGCCTCAGGAAGTTCTCAGAACCTGGAACTTGTATCAGTCATTCTTGACAAAAACCAGAAAGAAGTTGGCCGAATTATCAGCATTCATTCACTGGCGGCAGGTGAATCTTCAGCAAGTCAGGAGATTGCAGTTAAGTGTCCTCTGCTCTGGGATATTCTTTCACCAAATTTATATACCGCAAAAACAAGCTTAATAATTGACGGACAGGTTGTTGATGAAGTATCGACACCATTTGGAATACGCACATTTGCTTTTGATAAGGACAATGGATTTTTTCTAAATGGGAAAAACCTGAAAATTAAAGGGGTTTGTATTCACCATGATGGAGGTTTGGTAGGAGCTGCTGTTCCTGAGAAAATTTGGAAAATCAGGCTTGAGAAGCTAAAGTCAGCAGGCTGTAATGCAATCAGGACAAGTCATAATCCTGTGGCACCCGAATTGCTTGATCTTTGCGATCAGATGGGTTTTCTGGTAATGGATGAGGCTTTCGATGAATGGGAATATCCTAAAAGAAAGTGGATTGATGGCTGGAATAATAGCATAGCAGACCTCGACGGATCCAGTCGTTTTTTCAATGAATGGGGCGAAAGGGATCTCCGGGATATGATCCACCGCGATAAGAACCATCCATCCATTATTCTCTGGAGTATCGGAAATGAAATTGATTATGCCAACGACCCGTTTGCGGATAAACTCGATGGAAATTATACCATCTACCGGCCCGATCCAGCCCGTATGGTTACAATCGCTGAAAAACTGGTAAAGACAATTAAAGAAATCGACACAACCCGCCTGGTTACCATGGCACTTGCAGGTGTTCGCAATTCCAATTCTATCGGGCTGCCCGAAGTTCTTGATGTTGTAGGATACAATTATACCGAAAGCAGGTACTCCCAGGATCATAAAAATTATACTGACCGTATAATCTATGGCAGTGAGAACCCTCACAATTATTTGGGATGGCTTCAAGTGAAGAATAATGATTTTATTTCCGCTCAGTTTCTGTGGACAGGCATTGATTATCTTGGAGAAGGAGGGAAATTCCCGGCCCGGTCAGCTTATTCCGGCTTACTCGATCTGACTAACCATGAAAAACCAATTTACTACTGGCGCCAGTCGATGTGGCTTGATACCCCAATGATCTCACTGGCAGCCCGAAAAAAGAAAAATTCTGATGACGTTAATGCTGATCCCATGGGAAAAATGGCCTGGTTTGTAAATGAGGTTGAAGAAAAAATGCACTGGAATTATGAAGAGGGAGATTCTGTAATGGTAGTGGCATTTTCCAATTGCGCGCAGGTAGAGTTGTTCATAAATGGTAAATCCCATGGAAAGAAACTTTGGAATGAAACTAACTCATGCTTTTGGTGGTATGTACCATACCAGGCAGGCGAGGTTAAAGCCGTCGGAACAGGGAATAATAAGAAAAAGTATACAGCAAGCCTGAATACCGTTTTCGAACCGGTTCAGATTCATTTGATTCCTGATACTACTTTCATTATGGCTGATGGAAAAGATATTGTAATTGTTGAGGCAATTTTGAAAGACAAAAACAACAACACTTCATTCCTTGCAAAGAACAGAATAGATTTTACTGTTAAAGGTGAGGCAAAAATCCTTGGAACTGATAACGGGGATGCAAAATGCATTGACAGCTTTCAACTCCCCTGGAAAAATGCATATGCAGGAAGATGTATTCTGATTATTCAATCAACAAAATCGCAGGGATCAATAATTGTTAAGGCTGTTGCAGAGGGGCTTCCATCCAGTTCAATTCAGATTGAGTCGGGATTGAAATAATTTTTTGATTGAAATGCATTTTGAGGAAGATTAAGGATTTACTATTTTTGAAAAAAAAGTAAGTCTTAATAATGCACATTACCGCCAGATTCTTCAAAACCCTATTCAAAATCCCCTTTTTCCGCATACGTTACTTTGGATTTTATAAACGACTTTTTAAACCACGGAATCTTTTCCGTGGACAATCCACCATTTGCCGGTTTGACAATAATCTGAAAATAAAAGCTGATCTGGAAGAGTGGATACAACAACATATTTATTTCCTGGGAACATGGGATGAACCGGGTAGTAAATTCTTAAAAAACTACCTGAAGTATGGAAACGTTTTTATGGATATTGGGGCAAATATCGGCTGCTACTCCCTGATTGCTTCAAAAATTGTTGGTTTGGAAGGTGAAGTACATGCTTTTGAGCCGGTTTCAAAAGTATTTGATAAAATGCTTTTTAATATTCAGTTAAATCAATTAAGCAATATCACAACTAACCGGAAAGCCGTATATGAATCATCCGGGTTGCTCGAATTCTTCTTGTCTTCCAATGAAAATGCAGGCATGTCGGGCATTTTTCACCACGATACCGAAAGCGGTGAAATTGAAAAGGTTGAGTCGATAACCATTGATGAGTATGTTGAAAAAAAGAATATAACGCGAATCGATTTGATTAAAATAGATATCGAGGGAGCTGAATTATTTGCTTTAAAGGGGATGAAAAATACCATTAACCAATTTAAACCGGTCATAATAATGGAGGTAAGTGAGGACGTATTGCAAAACATTCCGGTTAAGAAAAATGAAGCGCTTGATTTAATGGAAGATTTAAATTATGTAAGGAAGGGAATTGATGTAAATGGCCGGCTTATAGATCCTTCCAGGGCGCCATCGGGTTATACAAATTATGTATTTTGTCCTTTGAAGGAAGTATTGATTAACGGTTAACTGCTTTTATAAAACATTTTATGCTATTTTTACATAAAAGGTTCATGATACTTTTACATATCAAAATTTATATCAGATGAGGACACTATTATTGTTACTTTTTCTTTTTGTTGTTAATCCGGCTAATGCACAGGATGTAAAATGGGAAGGTAATTCATACAACCTTAATCATGGTAAGCTTAAAGTATCTGAAAACAGGAGGTTCCTTCAGTTTGAAGACGGAACTCCTTTTTTTTATCTGGGTTGTACAGCCTGGGAACTTTTCCATCGGCTAAACATCGAAGAGGCAGAACGATATCTGGAAAACCGCCGGGAAAAAGGATTTACGGTTATACAAGCTGTTGCCCTGGGAGAACTTGATGGTATCAGTACTCCCAATGCTAATGGTGACAAGCCATTCGTGAATAATGATCAGACTAAGCCTGAAAATAAATATTGGGAGCATGTAGATAATATCATTAAACTGGCTGAAAACAAGGGCTTATTTGTGGGTCTGCTTCCTACCTGGGGTGATAAAGTCGATAAGCAATGGGGGCTGGGTCCGGAAATCTTTACTGAGAAATCAGCGTTTGCTTATGGACAGTGGATTGGTAACCGTTATAAAGAATTTTCAAATATTATCTGGATAAATGGTGGAGACAGAGATTGCGGGGGTGAAAACACGTTGATCTGGAATGCCCTGGCAGAAGGCATTAAATCTGTTGATAAAAACCACCTGATGAGTTTTCATCCCTGGGGAGGAACAAGCTCTTCAGCCTGTTTCCAGGATAGTTGGTGGCTCGATTTCAATATGCTTCAATCAGGGCATGGGGAGCGATTTGCAGCCAATTATTCCATGATTCATTCTGATTATATGAAGACTCCGGTAAAACCCTGCATGGATGCAGAACCCTGTTACGAAGACCATCCGATTAACTGGGATCCCAAAAACGGTTGGTTTGACGATTTTGATGTACGCAGGGCCGCATACCTCGCTGTGTTTTCAGGAGGGCATGGTCACACGTATGGAGCGCATCCGATCTGGCAAATGAAGAAAAGCTCTAACCAACCGGTTGGCGGCGCCCGTCATAACTGGGACGAAGTTCTTGACCTTCCCGGAGCATGGGATATGATCCATCTGCGCAGACTTATGATGTCACGTCCTTATTTTAGCCGGGTACCGGATAATAGTCTTATCAAATCGGAGCAGTCAGGCATAGTCAACCCTGTTGTATCTTGCAGGGGCGACGGGTATGCATTTATCTACCTTCCTGCCAACAGAGGTGCAGTTGTCGACCTAAGCGCTCTTAAATCAGAATCTGTTAATGCATGGTGGTATTGCCCCCGAACCGGCAAAGCCACCCGTATCATTGGTGGAGAATCCAAGGGGAATAAGTATTTCAGTGTTCCGGTACCGGGAATAGACTGGGTGCTTGTCCTGGATGATGCTTCAAAGGATTTCCCGGCTCCAGGCCAGGCAATTATTATAAAATAATAGTGAAGCTTTGATACCCGGATTAAGCAGTTACACATATACATGGGCTGTTGGTGTCCCGGAACACGAACCAGGAACCTGTCTTACTGCATTCGATCTGGTCGATCTGACTATAAAAGCTGGTATGACCGTTCTCCAGATTGCTGATAATCTTCCTTTACATAAGCATGATGCATCTGAGCTCAGGGAGCTTAAAGAGTATTCCGCTGCAAATGGTATTTCCATTGAGGTGGGCACCCGGAAACTTGATGCCAAAACACTTAATACCTATATCCCAATCGCCTCTTTTTTTGGTTCCCCTTTTCTCAGAATCGTTATTGATGAGGGAAGTTATAAACCGGAATTAGCTGAAATAAAGAAAATCATACTCGAGGCTTTGCCCGAATTTAAAAGCCGGGGAATAAAACTTGCCATTGAAAATCATGACCGGCTAACATGCCGCCAGTTTATTGAGATCGTTGAAAGTACCGATCCTGAATGGGTTGGAATTTGCCTCGATACGGTTAATTCTCTGGGAGCAGGCGAGGGATTAGAGACTGTTGTGGATAGACTTGCACCCTTAGCAATCAATTTTCATGTAAAGGAGTTTCGGATTTTCAGACCTGACCATAAGATGGGTTTTATTGTTGAAGGGGCAATTCTGGGCAAAGGCATTCTCCCACTTGAAGAAATCTTACCAAAACTTGGAAAAAACTGCAGAACAGCAATCCTTGAACAGTGGACTCCACCTTCCGGAACTATCGAAGCAACCATAGAAAAAGAATATGAATGGGCTTCAAAATCGGCAAAGTATCTTAAAAGTAAATTTAAACACCATTAAACAATACCTGATATGACAAAAATAGCACTTCTGGGGGCCGGCGGTAAGATGGGAATGCGGCTGACCCATAACCTGATTCCTTCCGTTTATGAAACCTCTTACTGCGAAATTAGCGAAACCGGTATAGCAAAGCTAAAGGAGTATAATCTGCTTCCAACAGATGCATCAATAGCCATTCCCGCGGCTGATATTGTAATTCTTGCGGTTCCTGACGTTATTCTGGGAAAAGTATCTCAGCAGGCCATTCCCCTTATGAAAAAAGGAGCTATAGTTTTTACCCTCGATCCTGCTGCAGCCCAGGCCGGTTTGCTTTATGAAAGAAATGATATCAGTTACTTTGTTGCTCATCCTGCTCATCCATCTGTGTTTAACTGGGAAGATAATGAAAAGGCACAGCGTGATTATTTCGGGGGAACTCTTGCAAAGCAAGCGGTGGTTTGTGCTCTTATGTCGGGACCGGAAACAGATTATGTTGTTGGAGAATCCCTCGCAAAAACAATTTATGCTCCTGTTTCAAAAGCGTATAGAATAACAGTTAAGCAGATGGCCTTGCTTGAACCGGCTCTGGTTGAAACCTTGTCATCAACCTGCCTGGCCATTGTACGTGAAGGTCTTGATGAAATTATAAAAAGGGGAGTGCCTGAAGATGCCGCAAGGGCTTTTCTGTATGGACATATGAATATTCAACTGGCAGTACTTTTTGATCAGATACCCGGGGCAGTTTTCAGCGATGCTGCAAATAAAGCAATAGTGCGGGGAAGAAAGGTGCTCTTTAAAGAGGACTGGAAGAAAATTTTCGAAGACGATAATTTGGATGAGCAAATCAGAGATATTATCAGCTAATTATAAATCAAACCGGTTATGAAGAAACTTAAGTATGCAATTTTTGGAACAGGCTTCTGGTCACAGTTTCAACTCGGTGCCTGGACAGAACTCGATGGAGTGGAATGTGTTGCGCTATATAACCGCACAAAATCAAAGGCTGAAGCCTTAGCAAAACGGTTTGGCGTTCCCCGTGTATATGATAATCCGGTTGAATTATTTGAAATGGAAAAGCTTGATTTTGTAGATATTATTACAGATGTTGATACCCATTCAAAATTTGTTAAAATGGCTGTTTACTATGGAGTACCTGATATTATCTGCCAGAAACCTATGGCTCCTGATTATGAAACTGCATTTAATATGGTGAAACTTTGCTCCGACAACAAGCGAAAACTCTTTATTCACGAGAATTATCGCTGGCAGGTTCCGGTGCGGAGGTTTAAGGAGATTCTTGATTCAGGAATTATCGGTAAGCCTTTTAAGGCCAGGGTTTCCTTCCTGTCCGGATTTCCGGTGTTCGAGAACCAGCCCTTTCTGAAAGAATTGGATCATTTTATTCTGACAGATATGGGTTCCCATGTGTTTGATATCTGCCGCTTTCTGTTTGGAGAAGTTGAATCGCTCTGGTGCCAGACCGGAAAAGTAAGCAAGGGTATAAAAGGGGAGGACATGGCAACTGTTATGATGCAAATGGAAAGTGGAATACCCCTTTATTCCGAGCTTTCTTACGCATCCAAAATGGAAAACGATTCCTTTTCAACGGTTTGGGTTCTGGTTGAAGGTGATTCCGGAAGTATATACCTGGGTCCCGGTTTTGAAATCACCACTGTTGCAAAAGGCAAGGTAGTTAAGGAAAAATGCAGCTTCCCGTCGTACCCCTGGGCAGATCCGGATTATATCGTAAATCATGCCAGTGGTCTTGATATTAACCTGGATATTCTGAATGACATCCTGGGTACTGGTAAAGCAGAAAACACCGGAGCAGATAACCTGAAGACTGTTGAAATCGTGTGGGCTTCTTATGAATCTGCAAAAACCGGAAAGAAAATTAAAATATCTGAGTTCAAGAAATAAGCGGAAATGTCAGCTGGAATAGATTTACTGTCCGGATCAGAAAACACTTTTGTCAGACTAAAAGCGGGATTGCTGGAAATGCTGCTTTACCAGTCAGCTCTAAGAAAAATCAGTTATGGGGATACGGAAATAGTTCGCACGGTTTACGCTGCAGTAAGAGACCGAAACTGGGGTACTCTTCCGTTTATTCCTAAGAGTGCAGATTTGGAGGAGTCGAAGGATTCATTTATTCTGAAAATAAAGGGCGTTTTTGGAACGGATGAGCCCGTTGGTTCTGCAGAAATTGAGATTTCAGGGAATGCTCCGGCAGGCATGGAATTCCGTTTTACTTTTTCAGCATCACGACCTTTTTTGAAGAACAGGATAGGCATTTGTGTGCTTCTCCCGGTTGAGGAAAGTATCGGTATGCCTTACCAGCTTTTACAATCCGGCGGGAATGAAATTTCCGGTGCCTTCCCGGTTTTTATTGATCCGCACCAGCCGTTAATGGATATAAAGACTCTGGAATGGGTAACTCCCGGAAAGCTGAAAGCCAAACTTGATTTTGAAGGAGATATTTTTGAAATGGAGGATCAGAGAAACTGGACTGATGCATCATTTAAAATCTACAGCACTCCGCTGGCAATTCCATTCCCCTCTGAAGTCAAAGCCGGTGATGTAATAACTCAGAATATAAGATTTGGTCTGCAGGTAATTCAAAAATCGGAGAGAAAAGTAAAGTCCCATGAAATCAGGCTGACAGGAAAAAGTTATACAATGCCTGTGATGGGTATTTGTCTTGCTGAAGACAAATCTCTGCGCATGAACGATTTGAAAGAAGTATTTACGCAATTGCCTTTTCAATACATCCGGGTAGATATCAGATTAGATGATTCAAATCCACTTGAAGCTTTGAAAGATGCTTTCTCACTGGCGGAGGAGTTAGACAGTTCGCTTGAACTTGCCCTTCACACTCATAAAGATTGCGAATTGCCTGATGGCTTTATGTCGGTTCTTGATGCTCATAAATCGGATTTATGCCGGATTTTAATTTTCAGCGACTCGAAATATGTTAGTAACGGGCCTGACGAAACCAGGATTATTTCAGCACTTCGGAGCAAACTTGAAAATATTAAAGTGGGCGGGGGATCTGATGCGAATTTTGCTGAATTGAACAGGAATTCTTTATCCCCTGAAAATATTGATTTTGTATCTGTTGCGGCAAATCCGCAGGTGCATGCGACAGATGATATAAGTATTATTGAGAATATCGAAGGACTGAGCTACATGATGCAAAGCATTAAAAACCAATATCCTGGATTACCTGTAGTTATTAGTCCTCTTAGTTTTAAGCCGGGGTTTAATCCGGTTTCAACAGAGAAAAATGGCAAAAGTGATTCACATTCTGAAAATCCGGATTTGCGTTTATCCGGAGTTTTCGGAGTATTATGGACTCTGGCATCAATAAAGCGAATTGCATTAAATGGTGCTGAATCGCTTACTCTTTATGAATTGATGGGTATTAATGGAATAATTCATGAAGAAAACAATGAAGTAAATGGGAATTCACTAAATACTCCTCTTTTCAAAACTTTAAAATTCCTGTCAGGATTAAAAGGAAAATACAAGATTCTCGATTCTATTTCAACGTTTCCGGAAGAAGTTGATTCGCTTATTTTTTCAGATTCCTTTGAAACAATTGTAATGGTTCAGAATTTTTCTGACCATGAAAAATGTGTTAAACTGCCTGCTTTTGCAGGCAATCCTCGCCTGATTGTGATAAGTGAAGAAACTTCAGGAAATTCAGTTCAGATTACCGGGGATATTGTGCAGCAACGTGGCAGACAGTTGGTGATTCTGAAATATAATTTATAGTTATACTTACTGAATAATTATTCCTTTTTCATCTCTCGATAAAGAATAACTTGAAACAGTTGTTATACTTCTGGCAGGTAAAACCAGTTTTTCTGCCCTGGATGATTTAAAAGTATGGATTGAATTCAGCTCAAATCCGGGTTGGGTAACGGTTTGTTTTGTGACCTGGAAAACATTCATCTTTTTTCCGGGATAATTATCAATACTTAAACGGATATTTACTTCTGTTTCCCTAGGATTCAGAATAAAGATACTTAGTTCTCCTGCAGGACTCACCAAAGCTATCGGTAAAAGCAAACTGTCGGAACAACTGCATTTAATTTGAACTGTTGAGGAGTATTTGGATAAGAAGCGTGAAATAATCCCATATCCAAAATAGGCTTCTGGTTCAGGTTTTGCATCTGTCAGATATTCTTTTTTCTCGCGATCAAAAGTCTGAATCAGTTGCCATTGTCCATCCAGATCACCACGATTTGTGAAACTCCATCGGTTTAGTCCGTCAACTCCTGCCCTTAGCGACCTGATTACATCATTGGCATTTGAAAGCGATGCTTCAAATGATTTTGGAGCTGGGTTGTCAGTTCCCCAGCCCAGTTTCATATTGCCAAATTCGCTCAGGAATAATGGTTTATTCTGAGCATGAGCAAAATCGGCCCATTGCTTCAGGTTAGCTTCACCTTCGGGAGTAACTCCTTCATAGGAATGGATATCGAAACTACCGAGCCAGGGAGCAAAGACTAGATTTTGCTCTTCAAAAGGTGGCATACTTGTCCAGTCATGACCTGAAATTGGAACCTTGATTTTTCTAATGTCAAATTCTTCCTTTAATCGTTTCCATGCGTCATTAATTGATCCATTCTGGTTACCATATTCCCACCAGTATCCCCATGGACCGCCGGGAGGCTCATTTGTCATACAAAAATATTTAATACATGAATAACCTTTGATTTCAGTCAGGTACTCAATTAATGTGGCAATTCCACCGGCAAAATCATCCAGGCTTTTTGGTGCGCTGATAAGAGGATGTACCCCTGGAAACGAGTTCCATTCAACATTTCCCCACATTTGCTGAAGGAAAACATCAGCATTGTTTTCCTGGCACCAGTCAAGAATCTGATATAATGCCTGCATTTCTTCATTTTCCCAATCGAAACTCCTGCGTTCCGGTTCATACATATCCTGGCTTAACTCAACCCTTATAAAATTAAATCCTAACCATGAAGCATGTTCTTTTATGCTATTCCATAACAAGGTGTCTGAAACGGGAGGATTCCCTCCAAATGCGCTGCCTCTGGGGCAGATTTCCCGGGCTTTGAACAAATACTTTTCATTTTCCAGCGGAAGTTCCCGGCTGTTTGCATGCCATGATGCACCTATTCCACCCTTCATGGTATGAATGATCTTAGAAGGATATACCTTTAATTCTGTCATAGTTTCATGTTTCTTACATTGCGTCAGCAAAGACAAGCCTGTTAGAAAAATTACTATCCGGTTCATGGTTAAATACTTTATTATTTGATGAATTTATCAAATTTTCGAAGAATGGTTTAAGAATCAATTCTAATTCAATTTAATACTATATAAATATCCGTATAAAGCCATTTTTCCCCGCATGGTTTGCCGGGGAGTAAATTCTCCATTAGCCCAGGAATACCTGCAGTTAAAATGAGCTTCCTGGTGCGGCCATCCACCCTGTTCCCAGTCAGGATATCCTTTATCGGAGAACCATCGGGGATTGGAACCATTATTGTTACCTCCCCAGGAATCCAGATTATTATAAGGAGTATGACCAGGATGAAGTCCGGGTACACCATCATTTCTGCCTGAAGTATAGCAATTTACAATATGTCTCTCGCCAAGTCCCGTCATCTCAACTATATTGGAAGGATTACGTCCCAGGCCCCAGTCTGCTTCAAGCAGCAATGAACGTTCCAGTTCTGTTTTCTCCAGATGATTATCAGATATTGCATGCGCTAAAATTACAAGATGCATCTGATGTGTGGTTTGCCAGTAGTTATTGTTTGATGACCGTCTTGAGGGACGCTGATTCATATATTGTACATTGTCTGTCATTGCCTGGTTTCTGACTGATGCTTTCATGTTTTCGAATAATTGCAAATAATGTCGTTTGTCAGGAGTGAAAAGATAAGCCATAGTGGCATAAACCTGGCTCCAGGTATTTTTGGTTTCAATTATAGAGGAGTTGTTTGTAACCACACTTTCGGCTGCAATAATATCTTCCCACTTTTTATCTGCTGTAAGGTTGTATAAAAAAGCAGCGGCCATCATTTTAAAATCTCTGCCACGCATAAAGGTGTTCCCGATTTCCTGCTTGTCATCAAGTTGTTGATTTTCCTGTTTGCTAGCGAATTCATAAGCTTCAATCGCTTCATCGCGATAGAATCCCATTAAATTCTTATGACCTGAAATACGAAAACAATCCCCAAGCATTGCGCAATTGGCAGCATTTGCCCATGCTGCCATTGTTGTGTTTCCTGCCTGAAACATAATAGTTCTTTCGCTGGATGGATTTGTTAATCCATGTGAATATCCATCTTTGTTTTTTAAACTCAGCCACAGATCCACTTCGTTCCGGGCTTCATCAACAATATCTGGAATTCCGTTGCCGCTTTCAGCAATCTGAAGGTTATCGTCATTTAGTTTTCCGTTACTAAGAAAATAAGGCAAAAGGAGATCATAAATATTCGATACATGGGCGATATGCCGGTCCCAGTCAAGCGCATCAGAATGTCCTCCCCGGGCATTAGGATTTGTAGGATTACCCGGTAGTCTGTGTTGCCAGAACATTGATTCTGCAGCTGGTTTAAAATGTGGTTCGTCCCAGGTATCCCCGCGCCTGGCTTTCCAGACAGGATGAAATGGGTGAAGATCTGTAATGTATATGGTAAACCCTTCCGGATCTTTTCCTGAAATAAAAGTAGGCCGCCGCGGAACAGGAATCATGTTCATCTGGTCTTCACCAATTCTCATATAATAATACCCACGCACTGAAAATTTATACGGTTCAAAATAAATGTTTTCATCTATTTTGAAATCCATGCTGCATCCAACACCATCCACAACCAGCCTGTAGGTTCCCGGAATTCTGAAATCTGAAAAATCAATATTCCAGACATCAGAACCTATATAATTTCTGCCTTCAGCCTCTTTAGCGCTTTCTTTCCAGAAATTTACTTTACCGGTTTCATATTTTTCTCCTGTGGTAACATTAAATAACCATACGGTATTGTTTTCAAACGAATGGTAATCTCGTCCCCCTCCATCTCCCAACCATAGGTACAGGTCTGCAGATTTTACAGGACCAGATTGAGGATATCCAATAATATTCACATGAATTGCTTCAGATCTGTTTTTTAAATTGTTGTAAATGATGGATGCTTCTGACCTGTTGCTGTTTGTCTTCGGATCAATTGAAAGTATATATTCTGAACCTTCCTTCATGGCTGAAGGCAGTTTGATAAATATCCAGTGATCAAGTTTGTAGTTCCAGAAGTTATCTGTGTTGTTTACTTTTGATTTTCGGTGAACCAATACCGGTTTTTTGCCTTCAATACCATAGTCTGAGTCATCAGCAGAAGTTATTTTCCAGCTGTTGGTATTGCCGGCAATTAAGGTATTCAGCTCCATTCCGTAAACATACAGGCTGTCATCTCCCGGAGCGTAATCGTGTCCGGTATATGCGCTGGG
Organism: uncultured Chitinophaga sp.; assembly: GCA_964349045.1. Lineage (GTDB taxonomy): Bacteria > Bacteroidota > Bacteroidia > Bacteroidales > JACJXF01. The sequence goes on along the minus strand of CAYGFI010000066.1, from coordinate 1,344 downwards.
ACCTGTTGCGTTATCACGATAAAAGACCTCACCATCTTTAAAATAAACCATCAGGTATTCTTTGTCAACGACTTTGAGTTCAATCAATTTGCTCGCCAGGATTGGGGAAGTCATAACTATTGAAAGAAACAGGATAAGGATGGATAGCTTTTTCATGTTTTGAATTTTAAACTTCAGTTTTATAAGAATAAGACTATTAATAAATTGAAGTAACAGGTCTGCGATTTTTACCTAATTACATCATTTTGCAATTAATTTCAAAATCCTTCAGGAATATTTCGATAATTTTTACAATCTTTGAGAATACCTTAATTTGAATTTTTTAATGAAACCAACCTTACTAATTCTCGCAGCAGGCATAGGCAGTCGCTATGGAAGCATGAAACAAACAGAGCAATTCGGTCCGTCGGGTGAAACAATTACTGATTATTCCATTTATGACTCCCAAAGAGCAGGATTTGGTAAAATAATCTTTGTTATCTCACCGGCAATGGAGGAAGAATTCAGCTCCAGCTATGTCAAAAAATTTCCGGCAAATATTGAAATAGATTACGTCATACAGAGCATCGATAAAATTCCATCTGGTACCCTTGTATCCCCCGAAAGGAAAAAACCCTGGGGAACTGCACATGCAGTGCTTATGGCTGCCGATAAAATCACATCACCTTTTGCTGTAATCAACGCGGACGATTTTTATGGTCGGGAAAGTTATAAGATTGTTGCTGATTATCTTATATCAAACGTGGAACATGATAAGCTGGAACTTTGTCTGGCAGGTTACCCAATTCGTAATACACTGTCAAAGTACGGAACGGTTTCACGTGGAGTATGTGAAACCGATAGTCATGGTTATCTTGTTTCAATAACTGAAAGAACCAAAATCAAAGAAACACCTAAAGGCATCGTGAACTTAGAGGATAATGGAGAAGTGTTATTACTCCCTTCCAACAGTCTTGTATCTATGAATCTTTTCGGAGCCACACCGGGAGTATTCAGCTATCTTAAGGACCAATTCAATCATTTTATTTCAGAGTATTCAATGGATCCGAAGGCTGAACTTTACATCCCTCTGGTTGCAGATCGTTTAATTCGGGAAGGAAAAGCGCAAATACGGGTATTAAAAACAGACGCTACCTGGTTTGGCGTTACCTACAAAGAAGACCGGTTAAATGTACTCGAAATGATTAATTCATTAGTTAAGCAGGGATTGTATCCTTCGAATTTATGGCGGTAATTATAATTTGAAAATTTGAAAATGTACCAATTTGAAAATGTACCAATTTGAAGATAAATTTACATTTTAGTACAAAGGTTATCCATAATAATTTTCAGTCACTTAGTAAC
>CAYGFI010000065.1:0-23844 GCA_964349045.1 uncultured Chitinophaga sp. | reverse complement strand
TTTACTTTTTTCATCAAGGAAAAAAGTAAATGCCTGTCCGGCATTAGGACATTAAAAAATAAGGACATATTTTAATTATTACCTACATTGCTTGGTTTAATTATGATATAGAGGTACTCGACATTTTTAACTGGACACCAATGATATTTAATATGATTATAGATTTATTAAAGAGAGTAACTCAATCCCTTGAAGAAAAGAATATTTCATATATGCTTTCCGGTAGTTTAGCCGTAAATGCCTATACTGTGCCAAGAATGTCATTGGATATTGATATTGTGATTGAACTATATGAAAAACATTTGAATGATTTTTTTGAAATTTTCAGGGATGCTTATTACATAAATAAAAAAACGGTAAAGGAAGAAATCCAACGACATGGAATGTTTAATGTAATCGACCTCAAAACCGGATTTAAAATTGATTTCATTATAAAAAAAGAAACAGAATATAGAAATAAGGAATTTTCGAGACGTAGAAAGGAACCAATAACAGATTTTGATGTTTGGATAGTCGCGCCGGAAGATTTGGTAATTTCGAAAATTGATTGGATACAACAATATAAGAGTGACAAACAGATAAATGATATTGAAAATCTGTTGGCAATGCCTGATTTAGACATGAATTACATTAAATACTGGTGTAATAAACTTAATTTAAATACGTATAAATTGGTTTAATATGACAGATACAACCATTGAAATGCAAAAGATTCAGCGTGAACTATTTTTTCATAAAACAATGAAAGAGAGGTTTAACATTGGAGCGGAAACGATTAATTTTGGAAGAGAAGTAGTAATTAGCAATATTAGAAAAACAAATCCTGAAATTTCGGAAATTGAATTAAAGCTTGCGTTATTTAAGAGGTATTATGAGAATAATTTTACCAAAGAAGAATTTGATTTGATAATACAAACTCTGAACAATTATTACGCAAAATATTCAGATGTTGATTAAAACATTGAATTCCCAATCCCAACCAGACCTACTGCAAAAAGTATGATGGCAATACCTGCAGTGATTGTCCATTTGGTTTTTGAGGCAACCCCGGTCCATTCCTTACGGTAAATGCCCCACATGTTGGCAGTGAGAATGATAGTGGACATATGCAGAATCCATGAACTTGCACCATTTCCAAGTATGCTTTCGCCCATCCCGTAAAAGAAAAACTGCGTAAACCATATGGTTCCGGCCATTGCAGAAAACATCAAATTTTTGAATATCGGGGTTGATCGGTTAATGAAATCACCATAAGTTCTATTTTTCAGGCTAAGGATTGTTGTCCAGATTAAATTGGTCGTCAATCCACCCCAAAGCACTACTACAAAAGTGACATTGTTCTGAAAAAGAGGATTAAACCCGGCAGTAACAGCGGCTTCGGCCATTGGTTTTCCGGCTTCGATACCAAAATTAAAAAATGAACTCAGGATGCCTGATATTACAGCAATAATCAGTCCTTTTACAAGACTGAACTCGGCAACACTTGCTTTTTGCTGATCTTCCGAAAGTTCATTTTCTTTCATCATTCCTGCTTTTCCTGAAATCGCGATACCCACCAGACAAACCAAAACGCCAATCAGTACCAAACGACCCCCGGGAGTAGCCAACATGTCGGTAAATGAAATTTTTCCAACAGTCGGGTTTATTGTATAATAGATTGATGGAACAATAGCTCCAAATGCTGCACAAAAACCCAACACCACAGAATTACCCAGTGACATTCCGAGATACCGGACACCTAATCCATAGGTAAGACCACCTATTCCCCAAAGTAATCCCATAAGGAAGGTGAATGAAAGAATCTGGATTGAACTTGCAGCAATTATATCAGCAAAACCTGGAACCGTGAGGTAAGCAGCTATTGGAGGGACAATTAACCAGGAAAAAAGTCCACCAACAATCCAATAAGTTTCCCAGGCCCACCCTTTTACTTTGTTGAAAGGCATGTAAAAGCTCCCGGATGCAATTCCACCAAGAGAATGGTAAATAATCCCTAAAATTACATTCATAAAAATTTTATTTAAATAAATAGAAATACAACTAAATTTTTACGCAATAATATGCTTATGCAAATTTTTAGCAATTGCAAAAGAATACAATCGAATTAACAAAACCCTACTGAGCTGTGCAGTCCGCGAAATGATTAATTGTCGGACAAAAGTGTAAATGTATAAAAAAAGTTCAAAAACGGTTGAGGAGGCAATAAATTATTTTATTTTTAATCGCTTCTTTTAACTGAATAATTAAACTATTTTTAGACCCCTGTATAACTGATTACAAACAGAGTAATTAAAGTGTCATTTTGTATAAGTAAATGGCCATTTTCTGCATTTTAATACTGTTATTCAGACCCTATATTGCATGGCGTTTTTCCCTTATTATAAGGAACAGACATAAAAAAATGATTACACTCAAATATTAAAATACTTATCATGGACTATAAAAAATCGGTTGAAAAGTCTTACGAGCTGGCAAAAGAAAGGTATACCCAAATAGGGGTTAATACTGATGATGTTATAAAACAATCAGACTCAGTGAACATCAGTATGCATTGCTGGCAGGCAGACGATGTAACAGGATTTGAAAATCCGGATGCAGGTCTTTCCGGTGGGATACAATCTACGGGGAATTATCCCGGTAAAGCGCTAACGCTTGAGCAGGCATGGCAGGATTATGAAAAAGTCATGTCATTATTACCGGGAAAACAAAGGTTGAATATTCATGCCATATATGGAGATTTCCGTTCAGGAAAAGTGGACAGGAATGAAATTGAACCGAAGCATTTTACCAGTTGGGTTGATTGGGCTAAAAAACAAAAGATAGGATTGGACTTCAATTCCACTCTTTTTTCCCATCCCAAATCAGAATCAGGATATACCCTTTCTGATTTCGACCCTGTAATAAGAGATTTTTGGATTGATCACGTGAAAAGATGTCGGAATATTTCAGAATATTTCGGTAAAGAACTTGGGAGCAGAAGTATTCATAATATATGGATACCCGACGGATCAAAAGACACGACAATTAACAGGTTTAAGCGCCGTGCTTTATTGAAAGAATCACTTGACAAGATACTTTCAGAAAAAAAAGACCCGAAATTCATGGTCGATTCTGTTGAAGCAAAATTATTTGGTATTGGCATGGAATCTTTTACCGTTGGATCACATGAGTTTTACCTTTCATACGCGGTTGAAAATAAAATGATGCTTTGTCTTGATATCGGACACTTCCACCCAACTGAACAAGTATCAGACAAAGTATCGGCAGTATTCCAGTTTATACCTGAATTGATGTTCCATGTTACCCGCCCGATTCGATGGGATAGTGATCACATTGTAACCCTTACGGATGAAGTAAAGGCTTTATTCGAAGAAATTGTGTGGGCTGATAAATTGGACAAAGTAAATATCGGGCTTGATTTCTTTGATGGCAGCGTGAACAGAATTGGAGCTTATGTAACAGGTACCAGGGCAACCCAGAAAGCTATTTTACTGGCGCTTTTAAATCCTACTGTCAAACTCAGGGAATATGATGAAAACGGACAATATTTTGAACGGTTAGCATTACTGGAAGAAGCTAAATCTATGCCATTTGGAGCAGTCTGGGACTATTATTGCCTGCAAAACAATGTGCCTGTGGGTACTGATTTTATTGCAGAAATCCAACAATATGAAAAGGAAGTCTTATCTAAAAGAATATAAAAACTAAAAAATCCTTGCAACAAACCCCCCGCCGGGTGCAAGTTTTATAGTTATAGTGTCATTTCTGGTGACTTCTGATTGCTCCAGTCTGTAATCCTGTGGATTTCTGGCAGCGTTAATTCCATCAGAGGCTGTTTCGACAAGGAAAACCCCGTCTCTTAAAAAATAAAGCGGTACGTTAAAGGTGCATGGTTCCCAGTTATTTATCGCGGCAAGATACCAAACATCGCCTTTCCGGCGGGCCTCAAGAATGTGTTTACCGAGTTGGGCGTCCAATATTCTTGTTTCATCCCACACAGTGGGAATTTTGCCCAGGAAATGCATTAATTCAGGCTCCCTGTAAGCATCAGACAAATTGCCGGAAAAAAGCTGGAGCGGGCTCTCGTAAATTACAAACATGGCAATCTGATGCATACGGGTACCCTGGGCAATAACTTTTTCAAATCCCAATTTAGAGGTTTGTTCTTTTGTTGCATGCTGTAATATTCCCGGTTCGTAATCCATAGGTCCCGAGGCCATTCGGATAAATGGCAGCAAAAGATCATGTTCAGGATTTGCTTTATCAGACCAGATGTTATACTCCGATCCCAAAACGCCTTCACGGGTAAGCATATTCGGGTAAGTACGCGAAAAACCTGCCGGTTTTGGAGCGCCATGAATCATGCACATAAAATTGTTTCTGGCGCATTCGCCGGCAAACCAATGCATAAAATTTATCGCCTGCTGGTCATCGCGGTCAATAAAATCGGTCATGATTATTTTTACACCCCAGTTTTTAAACTGCTGAAACGCCGGCTGCATTTGTCGTTCAATGGTAAGGGCCTGGGTCCATAATATTATTCCTATCCCCTTTTGCATTGCATAGCCGGTTATTTCCTCCATATCCATCCCGGGGGTAATTTTAAATAAATCATTTACATCAGACCAGCCGGCATCGAGCATCACGTATTCGAAGCCAAAACGAGCAGCAAAATCTATATAATATTTATAAGTTGCCGTGTTCAATCCTGCTTCGAAATTAACCCCATACAGGTTCAGCCCGGTAATCCATTCTTCAGTGCTAATACCCGGCTTTATCCAATCGTAAACCGTGAAATCGGGATCAGGAGCCAGTCTGAAAACCAAATCATTTATCAACAAATCTTTATCTTCCGGGGCAATCACAATTACCCTCCATGGAAAGGTCCTGGTTCCGTTGGTTTTCGCGATAAATGAATCACGTTCGACAACTTGTTTCTGTTTAAATTCTCCACCTGAAATAATTTCTTTCAGGGGATATGGCGCAAATCTGCCTTTTAATGCACTGCTGTCTGTACCGGTTAAAAACATTCCCGGGTAATCGTAAACATCCGACTCGGTAATTAAAACTTTCGGAAGCCCCGGCAGTTCAAGCAATACCGGTGTGAAAGCCAGTATATCATTACTTATGGAATCCAACAGATTCCGGCTGTATGGCTCTTCAAATGAAGTGTGGAAAATATCTGCATCCGGGCGTTTTAAAACCCGGGGGTAATATGCATGGGTCGAGGGCGGGAAATGGAAGTTGGCCTCCTCGTTTATTACAGTTATTATTCCCGGGGATTTTGAAGCAAAGCGATATGCCACGCCATCGTTGTAAACCCGAAAATGCAATTCAGTCTGATTATCAAATTTTACTATCAACTCATTATAAACGTCCGGTATTTCTGCCTGCTTTTCTTTAATCACGGGATAAATCAGATTATTTACCGATGCTATGGATGCATCTAATACCAATGGTATTGCACCAGATCCTTTACCCGCTTTAATTATCATGGATATTTCCGATGGGAGAATCAGGTATTTGTCCTGATATTTCACAGAATAAGAAAGAGAACTGTCTATTAAAACAGTAACGCTGACAAGATGATCGGGCGAACTCACAACATAGTCCTCCGCATGGGTACCATGCCATAACAGACCAAAAAGCACAAAAATAATAAATCCCCCTTTTCTTAAATCCGAATTCATATAATTCGATATTATCAGGTTTGGATATTGGCTCAGGATTCAAATCTAATGATAATCTATGAGAATTAAATACATAGTCCGCAATAGTCTCAAAAAGCCTGAATCTGAACTTACAAAAATAGGACTCCTGCGTTGTCACAGGTTATTTATAGTTCTTTGGTTATTTTTTTTCTTTGAACATTCCTTTTGAAAGCCTAAATTTGATATTCGATATAAACTCATTTTCAATCTTAAATCCCAGGAAATGAAAATATTAACAGGTATTGCGGAACTTAAATATCCGTTCAGAACCATGTTTATCTTATTTTCCGGTCTGATTTTCATGTCATCCTGTACCAGTATCTGTTTTGAAAACCCACAGCCCGTGGGGCAGAAAAATCTGGCTGAATTTCCGAAAAAACTGGTTGGACTGTATATTGATGTGGAAAATGGAGATACTGTTGTAACAATCTTCCACGATGGATTTACCATTCATCTTAATGATGAAAACGTAAAAATCCTGCTTAGTGAAAAATCTGTTTTACGGAAATATAAATCCTATTATTTTCTGAATCTCCGTAATGATGAAGATAGTCTGTGGACTGTATATATTGCAGACCCGGGAAAAAAGAAGACTCTTGTTTTGTATGATATTTTTACCGGTGAAGATCAACTTGAGCAACTAAAAGCAATAACTGAGGTGAAACACAAAGGTGATGCTGAGGAAACTTTTTATATTAATCCCACTTTAGAGGAATTGAACCGGATAATTAAAACAGGTTTACTGAAACCCACTCAAAAACTGAAAAAATAAAATAATTCGAGGATGTGTCAGCCTAAACAATTCGAATACGTCTTTACTGTTTCGCCCGACCTGCTTGATGATTACAATCATGTAAATAATGCCCGTTACCTCGATTTATACGAGAGAGCCAGATGGGATATTCTTGAAAAAAGCGGAATGGGCCGCGATACCGTGAAAAAGAATAAAATTGGTCCTGTTATTATTGAAGTCACCGTTCGCTTCAGCCTTGAATTGCTGCCTGGTGAAGAAATAAAAATCATCACTACCAGCAAAAGAAAGAATGAACTGGTTTTCTATTTCAACCAACAAATGGTCAACTCAAAAGGTAAGATTGCCAGTAAAGCTGTTTTTACAAGCTCGTTATTTGACCTGGAAAAGAGGAAAATGGTAAGGCCGGATGGTATGTGGTTGGCAGCTATGGGATTGTAAGTGGCGCATTATTTTTGATTGCCTTAAACCAAAACATGTTTCATACCATTAAAAAATGAACAACCACCTGATTTAATTTTGTAATTTTGATTTATTATAAAGTTAAAACCATCCGAAATGGTATCTAAGGAAATTCACGAAAACTGGACATTCAGAAAAAAAGGTGATCAGCAATGGCTTCCGGCCATGGTCCCAGGATGTGTTCATACTGACCTGCTTGCAAATAAGTTGATTCCCGATCCTTTCTTTGGAAAAAATGAAAAGGAAGTGCAGTGGATTGAAAAGGAAGATTGGGAATATCATTGTTATTTTAATATATCGTCCTATCTTCTCGATCACGACCGCCTTGAAATCTGGTTTTACGGGATAGATACCTATGCGGAGATTTCCCTGAACGGACAAGTAATTATTCACGCCAATAACATGTTTCACCCCTGGAGTGCAGAGGTTAAACAACTACTGCACGAAGGAGAAAATACTCTTGATGTCAGGTTTGCATCTCCTTTTGTCAAAGGACTTGAAAAGTATAACAAGCTTAACTATCAACTCCCGGCCACAAACGACAAAGGTGAAACCAAAGTTAGTCCCTTCAGCCGGAAATCTTCTTACCATTATGGATGGGACTGGGCTCCCCGCCTCTTAACCAGCGGTTTATGGAAAAACGTTGAATTACTTGCCTTTAACAAACTTAAAATCCGCGATTTTTTCATCGTACAGCAGGAACAAAAGCCCTCCTATGTAAGCCTTTTATGCGACCTGGAACTTGAGGTTCATTCTGCAGGAGAATACATTTTTGCTCTTTATGTCGATAAGGACCTTTTGTCGACGGGCAAACTAAGGCTGACCCAAGGGATCAACAAATATACCCTCCCGTTTGGCATACATAATCCAAAACTTTGGTACCCCAGGGGCTATGGGAATCCTGATGTTTATAAAATCACCATCGATATCAAAGGTGACAATGGGATCATCGATACACGGCAGACCACTACCGGAATAAGGAAGGTTGAGCTTATCAGGGAAAAAAAAGGTGAAAATGAAGGTTTTCATTTCAGGGTAAACGGATTGGATGTTTTTGCAAAGGGAGCAAATATGATCCCGTTGGACTATTTTCCTCACCGGATAAAAAAGAAAGACTATAAATCATTGATTGATAATGCCGTATCGGTAAACATGAATATGCTGAGGGTTTGGGGAGGGGCTGTTTACGAAAACGACTGGTTTTATAATCTTTGTAACCAGGAAGGGATCATGGTATGGCAGGACTTTATGTTCGCTTGTATGATGTATCCTTCAGATAATGAATTTCTTGCCTCTGTTCAGGAAGAAATCGAGTACCATATAAAAAGATTACGAAACCACCCTTCCCTTGTCATGTGGTGCGGAAATAATGAAGTGCTTGAAGGATTTCATTATTGGGGTTGGAAGGAGCAACTGGGCGAACATGCTGATGAAGCATTTAATTCGTATAAACGGATTTTTTACGAAATTATACCCGAAACCCTTCGGATTCTGGATGCAAGCAGACCCTACCATCCATCGTCACCATCAGCATCCTATTGGGGAGCTCCGAAAATCCAATCCGGTGATTATCACTTTTGGGACATCATTAAAGAGCCCTTGCCTATTTCGTCTTATGAAGAAAATGTCGGGCGTTTTATGTCTGAATTTGGATTTAAATCCTACCCTGAACTTAAAACGATTAAAAGCTTTACCGAAGAAAAGGATCTCGATATCCGTTCTGATGTTCTTGAATTGCATCAGGGATGGGATTCAGGCGCCGATCTTGTTGAAAGACATGTAAATCAACTGTTTGGAAAACCTGATACCTTTAACAATTTTCTGTATCTCTCGCAATTAGCGCAGTCACACGCGATTAAAACTGCAATTGAGGCTTACCGCAGGGCAAAACCCCTTTGTATGGGGTCATTATTCTGGCAATTCAACGACTGTTGGCCCTGTGCAAGCTGGTCGGCCATCGATTATTACGGGAGATGGAAAGCTCTGATGTACGAGCTAAAACATCTTTATACCGACGTTATGATCTCCCTGGTTTTAAAAAATAATCATCTCCAGGTCTTTGTAATTTCTGATATTCCCAATCCTTTAAAAGTCAGGGTAATACTAAAATTGATGAATTTTGAGGGACATATGCTTTATAATAAAGAAATTGATTATCAAACCTTTGCATCGGTTTCTGAAATGATATTCTCCATTCCCCTGGAAAAACTCAATATTTCAAATCTTGAAAATCAGGTCGTTTTTGTAGCAGAAATTTTTAATGAGAATAAAAGGCTGGACAGAAATCTCTTTTATTTTGTGCGCCCGGCCGATTTATTATTAAACCCTGTCGGCCCTGAAATTGAGGTTAATGAATCCGGTAATAAAGCTATGATATTCCTTAAATCTCCTGTTTTATTAAAGAATGTTTACCTGGAAAGTACTCTAACAGAAGGTTTTTTTAGTGATAATTTTTTTGATTTATTGCCGGGAGAGACCAAGCCGGTGATTTTTCAGACTGATACTAATGTTTCTTCTGATAACAGGTTTACCATCCGAAGTCTTGGAACCTCTATAAAACTTCCCTGATATACCGGGACCTATTTTAAATTCCTCTGATATAATTGGAGTGGTCTAAATAAGGTGTGTAATATTTCTGAAAACTTACGAATTGAATATTTCATTCTAACTATTTAGAATGAATGAAAATAAGAGTATTTTTGTCGTGAAAAAATTATATCTCCACGATAATGATACGAATACTTTTTATTTTCTCAGTAATTCTCACAAATCACATGACTATCCACTCCAACCGCTCCGGTGATCAGGCTTTTTCGAGTCTAAAGGTGGAAAAGGTCAGCGATATAACAGCAAAACTGGGCGAAGGCAGTATCTGGGATTACCAAAAACAGGTATTATACTGGATAGATATTGAAGAAGGAATATTATTTGAATTTAATCCTGTCCTCAATAAAACCATCTCCCATAATGCCGGGAAAAAAATCGGCACAATTGTTCCGGAAACAGATAATACCGTTATACTCGCTTTACAGGATGGCATTTACAGAATGTTTCTTCATAATGATTCTCTCGAATTTATTGCTAAACCGTCCTCCCTGCTCGATAATCAGAGATTTAATGACGGGAAATGCGACCCCCAGGGGAGATTTTGGGTGGGTTCAATTGGTCGCTATAAATCATGTTTTCTTTATTGTCTGAATAATGAAGCGAATATCCATGAGGTTCTCGACAGCATTACAGTTTCCAATGGTATTATCTGGTCACTCGATTCCACGAAAATGTATTACGTGGATACAAGAACCTCACAAGTCAGGCAGTTTTCATTCAATGGCAGAAATGGCAGTATCAGCGATGAAAAAGTAATTATCGAAATACCAGGGTTTTTAGGATACCCTGATGGAATGACCATCGACAATGAGGGGAAACTATGGATTGCCTTATGGGGAGGGTATAGCGTTTGCCGTTATGATCCGGAAAATGGTGAAATGCTTCAAAAAATCGATGTTCCGGCAAAAAATGTTACTTCCTGCGCATTTGGAGGAAAAGATATGGATGTGCTTTATATCACTACAGCCAGTATTGGTATGACGGAGGAAGAAAGTAATCGCCTGACTGATGCCGGCAAACTTTTCTGTATAAAAACCGGTTTCTGCGGGATAAAAGCCAATTATTTTAAAACCAGCAAATAAACTCCCATGATAAAAATTGTTTTTCTGGATGCGAAGACGGTTGGAGAAATTCCTAATTTCAGGGTACTTGAAAAACAAGGTACATTTACAATTTTTGAAAAAACCGAACCTTCTGAAATAATCGAACGATGTAAGGGACAGGATGTTATCATCACGAGCAAGGTATTATTGAGCAGAGAAGTCATGAGCCAGTTACCGGATCTGAAACTGATCTGTGTGGCAGCTACGGGACTGAATAATATTGACCTGGAGGCAGCTGAAAAACTCAATATACAGGTTAAGAATGTTGCAGGCTATTCAACTGAATCGGTTGCTCAGCTTACGTTTGCCATGCTTCTTCACCTCGTAAACCGCATTCAGTATTATGATGCATTTGTTAAATCGGGCGCTTATGCCAAAAGCGAAATATTCACTCATTTTGGTCCGCCTTTCTGGGAACTGAACGGAAAACGTTTAGGAATCATTGGCCTGGGGAATATTGGCAGAAGGGTTGCCCAGATTGCCCAAAGTTTCGGTATGGAGGTTGTATTCTATTCTACTACCGGCAGAAACAACAATATCAACTTCAAGCGATTTGATCTTGATACCCTGCTAAGTACTTCAGATGTAATTACCATACACTCCCCTTTAAGTGATCAGACCAGGGGACTTATAAACTATGAAAAGATACGGATGATGAGACCATGTGCCATACTGCTCAATACGGGACGCGGGGGTATTATTGTAGAGGAAGACCTGGCCAGGGCATTGAATGAAAACCTGATCGGCGGTGCAGGCATTGATGTACTCGAACAGGAACCTCCTTCTGCCAATAATCCCTTATTTAAATTACAAAATAAGGATAAACTCCTTATTACTCCACATATTGCATGGACAAGCATTGAAGCGAGGCAAAGGTTAATTGATAAGCTTGCCGGGAATATTGAGGAATTCCGGAAGAGCCTTTAGTTAATCCGACAATGTGACAATGTGACAATTCGATTATAAAGAAAAGTAGTTTAGAAGAAATTAAACTGACAAATAGCATTTCCGTTTAACGATAACGTCGTCTCGTCATCATGATTTAACACAAAAAAACCACGAATGCACCAATTATTGGCATCCGTGGCATAAGTTTTCTACGTTACTATGGAATTACAACGGCAGAATACGGATATTTCTGAACCAGACATCATTTCCGTGATCCTGCAGTCCGATATAGCCTTCGCGGTATTTACCGAAATTCGGGAAATCTTTGAATTTACTTGCAGCAACCATGGCATCCCAGTCGGGAGTTCCCAGATGGTATTCAACAACCACTTCACCGTTCATTTTATGAATAACAGTACCCTGGTAAACCATGAGTTCAACCTCGTTCCATTCACCAACAGGTTTTGTATTCTGCGGGTTTGCGGGAAGAAGGTCATAAAGTGACCCGGCTTTACGGTTTCCGTCTTTTCCCAAAATTGCATCGGGATGTTTAACATTATCAAGAACCTGCATTTCAGGTGATGATTTCCAGATAGGGTCCTCGTTAACCAACGCTCCAAAGAAAATGCCGCTGTTTCCACCTTCGGAAATTTTCCACTCAAGCTGCAATCTGAAATCTTTAAAAGCTTTGTTGTAAACAATATCGCCTCCGCCACCTCCAGCTTCACCCTGGCCGGAACCCTGGCACTTCAGGGCGCCTTCTTCAATAACCCAGCCCTGTGTGGGAAAAGCGTCTTTATTATATCCGACCCATCCTTCGGTGCTGGTTCCATCGAAAAGGGTAATCCAACCTTCTTCAACTGTTTCACTTTTCTTCGAATCAGCTTTAGGTTTGCATGCAATCATAATAATCCCTGAAAGAAGGACGATTGATAAAACAGACAAAAATAATTTCAATTTTTTCATAGGTTCTAAAAGTTTATTAATTAATAAATAGATCATTCCGGTTAATGAGGGTAAATTTCAAAAAAAGAAATAGAAAAACCAAGGAAACGCGTAGATAAGTTTGGAGTACTTTAAGTTTGGAGTTTATTATTAAAGGACTTTACAAACTTAATGAACTTTCAGTTTTTAATACATTAACTTTAGTCGCTTTAGGCGCTCCAAACTTCAGACCATATGAAAGCTACTCTCTTTTTCAAAATATTCCTCCTCTTAATGATATTTCCTTCTGTCGCTATCGCTCAGAAAACCGACTCCCTGTTGAATAAAGCCGGATTCTACTATGAAAACGAGGAGTACATGCTTGCCATTCCCCGCCTTACAGAATACCTTCATCGATTTCCTGATGATTTCTCAGCGATTCAAATGCGTGGAAACTGCTATCGTGAAACTGGCCAAAACCGCCTGGCGATCCATGATTATCTTTCAGCTTTAAAATTCAGGAATGATGAAGCTGATTTGATTTACAACCTGGGCATTGCCTATGATAAGGAGTTGGATACCGACTCAGCAATTTATTATTTCCAAAAGTTTGTTAACCTGGAACCTGAACGATCAGAAGGATATATCAGGCTTTCCATTTTGTTCATGTACACCCATCCTGAATGGGGCGATTCTGCTGTTTATTATGCAGGAAAAGCAGTGCATTCAGATCCGGAAAATCCGATGAATTATAATTTTCTGGCCATGGCATATTACTCATCTGATCAGAATAAAAATGCACTGGAAACTGCTTTGCGCGGGCTTGCTATTGATAGCAGTATATACATCCTTAACCGGACAGCCGGGATAAGCAGTTTTTTTATGAAGGATTATAAATCCGCTATTAATTATTTCGAACGTGCCTATAATCTGAACCCGGAAGATTTTATTTCCCTGGACTATAAAATTCAAACCATGCTTCTGCAAAATACGAATCCTGAGAAATTTTCTTTTCCTTCCGGTGGGGTCATATCACTGAACGGGATTTTTTCAGGAAATATCAGGAATACCGAAAAACAGGTTTTAAATTTAAATGGACCCTATGCGTATAAGAAACTGATTAACAAATTCAGATCCACTCCCCTAAAAATGAGTCTTGATGAGTTTTTCATGCTTTATTTTGGTTCTTCAACGCAAGGAGGGTACGCTCCCTATAAGAAACCATCAACTGAAAAAAACCCGGAAAACGATTTAAATAATAAGGCCTTAGATTTAGAAGAAATACTATTTAAGAATCCGGCAGATTTCCCATTGTATCTGATTCTTGCCGATACCTACCTTGAATTTGGAAATGTTGAAAAATACTTTGAAAACAGATTCAAATATTTTGGATTTACAGAAAGCATAAAAGCCGCAGGTGATGGCCTCACTCCTGCTAAAGCCTATATAGTAACCGATGTCAGCCACGAGTATAACATTATGGTAAGCCTCGGTTATAGTATTACAGCCCAGAGACTGGTAAAACATGATAAGAAATATTATGATGTACTTACAGGACAAGACGACAATAATGTAGAAGTATTGATTTATTTTAATATTGATAAGCCATATGGCACACTATCTAAAAAAGGTAAGAATTAAAGGAATAAAAAAGACTTTCATGTTATTCGTTTTTTCTTACCTTTGCACCCGAAAATAACGGTTCCGTAGCTCAGTTGGACAGAGCAACAGCCTTCTAAGCTGTGGGTCGCGCGTTCGAATCGCGCCGGAATCACATAAAAGTAAAGAGATTAGAACAATGTTCTAAACTCTTTTTTTATGACGGTTTTAACAGGGTTTTATTTTTATTGAAATATAATCAGCCTAAATTTTTATTCAGCGGTTCCATACTTTTTTATTTGAGGCGTCCCCTAATTAAGAATCGAATCCCGGTAGGGTAACATTAACGATACGCAATGAGCATATTTACAGCTTGTTGCGTTTTTATTTTGTGATAGTTTCCCCACATTATCTCCACGGTCTTAATAACTGATAAAAATGTATTTCAATTATCCTGGGAAAACCATAGGCATTGCCCACTTTTAGCCGGAGTAAAATAATCATTCAAGAGTTAAGTGACTATTAATAAGGTATTTCTATTAATTGTACACTAAACGGCTAAATCTAGTCAATATGTCCGGCTTTTGCAATAAAGTGAAATAATTAAAGTAAGTCAAAAAGGACGATTGCTGGAATTGAAGATATCTTACAATTTAATTAAAGACTTATTTAGAATACGTCTAAATTAATCAAATAATTATAAAAATATTTTGTATACAAATAAAAATATTGTAAACTTTGTCAAAATTCACACGTGAGAAATTTCAAAATAATAATGTATTAGAAATATTATATAATTTTTTATAAAATTTCTCACGTGAGAAATGTATGATACTATCATGAAGTACAATAGGGTAACATTAAAAGATATTGCAAAAGAATTGGGAGTGCATCATACAACTGTTTCACTCGCTTTGAAAAATAGCCCTTTATTGAAGGAAGAAACAAAAGAAAAAATTCGGGTCAAGGCAAAACAAATGTCTTATCGACCAAACTTGTTAGCTCAGGGATTCAGGAGTAGAAGTTACAAAGCGATAGGATTATTGGTGCCCGCAATTCATCATCATTTTTTTTCAAAATTTATTTCAGAAATTACAGAAATTGCTTATGAGTCTGGGTATTCAATTTTAGTTATGCAATCAAATGAAAAATTGGATACTGAAAAAATCAATATTGAATTATTTATTGATAAACAAGTTGCAGGCGTAATTGCTTCTATATCATTGGAAACAAGAAACAGTAAACATTTTGAATTACTTGAGCAAGAGGAGGTTCCCCTGGTCTTTTTTGATAGGGTTCCGAATGACTTTCAAGGAATAACGGTAACAACCAATAACTACCAACTGGCATTCGATGCTGTAGAGGTGATGGTTAAAAAAGGTAGAAAAAAGGTGGCATTCATTACCTCATCCAGCAATATAAATGTTTGCGATGATAGGTTTAATGGTTATAAGGATGCTTTGAAAAAATATCATATACCAGTTGATGAAAATTTGATTATAGCAAGTGGATTTGAAATAATAACCGGGGCAAAGGCTGCGAAGAAATTGATGTCATATCAAACAAAACCGGATGGTATTTTGGCTATAAATGATCGAGTAGCAATGGGAGCAATTAAGTTTTTGAAAAAATCCGGATACAGGATCCCGCAAGAAATCAGTGTTATAGGTTTTGACAATGACCCCATGGGGCTTGCCGTTGAACCTGAACTTACTACCTGTAACCAGCCTATTGAAAAGTTGGCCAGAACCTCATTTAATGCAATTATTGAACAAATAGAAAAAAGGGATACCAATAGAAAGGCATTTGTTATTAATGGAAACATAATACGAAGAAATTCAGACTAATAAATTTATATGAAATGTTCGTAAAAATGTTTGAAAAATATTTCTCACGTGAGAAATATTTGTAACATATTCCAAAGTTGAATAACATATTTGAACAATGTATAATAGGAATAGAGTTAATTTAGTTAAGGGTTCAGGTTTTAGGTTTGTATTTAGTTTCAATTTAGTTGGAGTTAATTTAGCACTTTCCTTTTCTTGGGAAAAGGAAAGTGCTTATTACAACACTTTTTTAATAAACTAATTGTACCAGCTTAAAAATCAATATAAACCAGGATATATTTAAAAAATCGACAAGTTGAATATCTGGTAAAGTCAAACTGCCAAGGATGTATGTGCTATGATATAATCCCTAATAATCATCTTTATAAAAAATCAACTTATGAAACAACTCAGTCCCCTAAACAACAAAAGTAATCATCAACGAAACTCTTTTTAAGTACAATTCTCTGTTATCTCAAATTTCTTTAAAAAGCTAATCTTAAAACTATTCAACATGAAAAAGAATCAAAAATTTAGAAAGCGGAATTCATTCGATTTTCGTTTAAAATTTTATCGGATAATTAGTCTTTTAGCATGTATGTTTCTTTTTTTAGGATTGAACGTCCATGCTTCAAACTCTGAATCGCAAAGTGGAATATTACAAGAGCATCCTATATCCGGGAAAGTCCTGGATGAAACAGGTGTCCCATTACCGGGAGTAAGCATTATGATTAAAGGTTCAATTAAGGGAACTATTACTAATATGGAGGGTGAATATACAATCCAGGTATCTGATCCTTCAACAACAGTTCTTGTCATATCAATGGTTGGATATTTAACTCAGGAAATTCAAGTTTCTGGTCAGACCATTTTAAATTTTACCTTACAACCAGATGTATTTGGTCTTGAGGAAGTAGTTATTATAGGTTATGGATCACAAAAAAAAGTTAACATCACAGGATCTGTTAGCTCAGTTCAGGGGCAAGAAATAGAAGGTATGGTGGGAACAAGTGCAGCAGCACTTATGCAAGGTCGGCTGCCCGGCGTTTTTATTACACAATCGTCTGGGCAACCTGGAAAACCTAACACACAAATTCTTGTGCGCGGTTTGGGCACTATGAATAATTCAAGTCCATTGATTCTCGTAGATGGTATAGAATCATCAATGGAAGACATTAATCCTGATGATATTGAAAGTCTGACCGTTTTGAAAGATGCTGCATCTGCATCAATATATGGGACACGGGGAAGTAATGGTGTTATATTGATTACAACAAAAAGAGGAAAGGTTGGTGCTGTAAAAGTTAGTTTTAATACTTCCTTCGGCTGGCAAGACCCAGTAAGACTTCCAAAACATGTTTCATCCGCGGATTATGCAAAATTATTTAATGAAGCATGCATTAATGAGGGCATCAGTCCTGGTTTCACGGAAGAGGAAATAAGTAAGTTTGAATCAGGTGTTGATCCATATAATTACCCCAATACTGATTGGGTAGATTTACTATTTCAAGGATCTGGTTTTACTCAGGATCATACTTTGAATGTATCCGGAGGAACCGAAGCTTCCCGTTATTCTTTATCATTGGGTTATTTTGATCAAAATGGAATTATACGCGAGAACGCATCCGATTTTGAAAGGTATAACTTGAGACTAAATTTAGACAGCCGAGTAACAGATTGGTTTTCAGTTGGCATGAATGGAAGTTTTTCAAATAGTGAAACATCCGAACCTGCTGCAACTTTATTAGGAACAGGATTTGATGTTTTCTTTCAAATGGCAAATAATACGCCGCCGACTAAGCCCGTCACAAATGAAGAAGGAGAATATGTGTCACTTGGTAATCAGAATTTAGTTGCATTAATTGATCAGGGAGGTAATATCAGGTCCAATAATTCTCATGCTTTGGTAAGCACATTTGGTGAATTGAATTTACTCCCCGGTTTAACACTAAAAGGCTTAATTGGTGTTGATTACACATTTCTGGATAGTAAGGAGCACTATATTAAGTTCAAATACAGTAATGGACCTGAAGTGGGGCCAGCCCAAGTAAGAGATAATTATATCCGAAACGCTTCAGTCAACCTGCAAAGTTATTTGACTTACAACAAGACAATTGATAGGCATAAATTTACAGGGATGTTAGGGGTATCGAGGCAGGCAGACGAGTATAAAACTAATACTATGTATAGAAGTGACTTCCCTTCAAATTTATTGGATCAAATCAATGCAGGGTCAACTTCTGGCATGACAACAAGCGGTATCACAACTGATGTTAGACTTGGTTCTTATTTTGGAAGGATAAATTATAATTATGATGAACGATACTTGTTTGAAGCAAATCTCAGACGGGACGGCTCTTCCAAATTTGCATCTGATTATCGTTGGGGTAATTTCCCATCTTTTTCATTTGGATGGAGACTATCTGAAGAAAATTTTCTTGAGGATGTAACATGGATTAATAACCTAAAACTAAGAGGATCATGGGGTATGTTGGGTAATGACAGAATTCCTGATTATACCTACCTGGCTAAAATAGCTTTAGGACTTGATTATCCTTTTGGTGGTACAATGAGTAGCGGTGCTGCGCAGATTGCGTCCAATGTTCCGGACATACATTGGGAAACATCTACAATGATTGATATAGGTATTGATGCGGATTTATTTAATAATAATTTACTTTCCGTTTCAATGGATTACTATGACCGCTACACTGATAATATTTTAACTAGTATACCCGTATCAGCTTTGTATGGGTTGCCCGCACCAATTGTAAATTCTGGAGCTATGAGAAATAAAGGAATCGAATTTCAGGTAGGTCATAAAAATGCTATGAAAGATTTTCATTACAATATTTCTGTAAATGTAGCCTATAACAATAATACCGTGGAAAAATATCCTTACGAATCTCTTGGAAAAATATGGGGTTACAGGTATGATGGAACTTCCATTCGAAAAGAAGGAGAATCATGGGATTCATTCTATGGGTATGAGGTAATTGGTTTTTTTCAGACTGATGAAGAAGCGACTTCTTCTCCCCATATACCTGGAACGCCTGTTAAAGCAGGAGATTTTAAATTTAAAAATCAGAATAACGACAATGTAATAGATAGTAAGGATCGTGTTATATTAGGTAATTCAATCCCTGAGCTCACTTTTGGACTTAATATTGGTCTATCCTACAAAAGCTTTGATCTGACGGCCTTTTTCCAGGGAGTGGCAAATGGCTATACTACCATGGGGATAATGTCCATGTTTCCATTCAAAGATACCGATGGTGCAGTTTTTGAATCACAAATGGACCGTACTATAGTTGAAAATGGAAAAGTTGTTAAAGAAGGAGTTTATCCCAGGACATTGCTTGGAGGGGATAGCCATCATAATGCTGTATTCAGTTCCTTTTGGGTATCAAATGCGAGCTATCTGAGATTAAAAAATCTTCAGATTGGTTATACAATTCCTGCAAAAACCTTAAACAAGATTAAATTATCAAGTGTAAGAGTATTCTATAATGCTCAAAACCTGTTGACATTTACATCTTTTCCGGAAAGTTATGATCCTGAAATCTCTGTGGGAAATGCTCATTGGTCATACCCTATAATACAATTTAATGCCTTTGGTTTAAACATTAATTTTTAAAGCCATGAAAAAATATATAATTGGAATCACAACTATCTTCCTGTTAAGCACTTGTAGTGATGATTTTCTCGATGTTGTACCAAAAGATAATTTGTCAGACGCAACATTCTGGAAAACACCGGAGGACGCCCATTTAGCTTTAGTAGGTTGCTATAATTACTTCGAATGGTACTTTAGTATACTTTACTTTGATGCTGCTGCAGATAATGCTTACGATCAGCATTTTTCATGGAAAAAACTTCAAAATGGGAGTTTCTTATCCACTGATCAATTAAACGTAGTCCAAGCAAGTGACTATAATAACACAAAAGTAAGGAGATATAATAGTTTCCTTACCAATATAGAAAAAGTAGATATGGATGAACCTATTCGTGAATTATATAAGGCAGAGGTTCGTTTTCTAAGAGCCTATCAATATTTTCTGAAAACTCAATCGTTTGGAGACGTTCCTCTGATTACAGAATTGGTACCATCTAATTTCAACTTACCTCGCACACCGGTAGAAGAAGTACAAACATTTATCCTTAATGAATTGGAGGAGATTAGTAAAATCCTTCCCATTAAAACCAATGCTGAATCTGGGGGACGAATTACCTCAGGAGCAGCGATAGCACTAAAAGCAAGGTTAGAATTATACATGGGTAGATACGATGATGCAATGACCGATGCCAAAAAAGTTATCGACATGAATTATGAGTTGCATTCTGACTACCGAAGCCTATTTTTACCGGAGAATAGTAATACAAATAAAGAAGCAATTTTTTCATTAAATCATGCAAATGGTTTTATAACAGGCATTTTCATCCCGCAAATGATTCAACCATGGTCATGGGGAGGTTTTTCCAGTCTTAGTGCGACAAAAAGTCTAAATGATGCTTATGAAACCATCCTTGGTAAAACGATTGATGATCCAACATCTGGGTATGTTCCTGAACGACCTTGGGAAAACCGGGATGTCCGGCTTTCTGCGACATTTGTTCATCCTGGTCAATTATTCGGTGGAAAAATACATAACTCTCTGGATCGTAACTTACCTGATGGATCTCAAAACCCTGACTATCATGCAGATGGAAATGGCCCGAGAGGAGGTTCAAACCTAATGAAATATGTTATTCCAATTCCTATTTCTGAAATGCAATCAAATGGTGTTAATGTAATGATCATACGATTAGCGGAGATGTATCTCACTTATGCTGAGGCGGCAGTTGAACTTAACAAAAATTTGGATATTGCACTTCCTTTAATAAATGAACTGAGAGAAAGAGGAAATCTACCTCCTGTTGATGAACTTACAAAAGATATTGTTCGAAGAGAGCGAAGAGTTGAATTGGCCATGGAAGGACTAAGATATTGGGATATTAAAAGATGGGATATTGGACCAACTGCCTTAAATGGCCCTATTTATGGAGATCCTGATGGAACAGTTGATATGAATACTGGTGAGGTTACCTATAATGGCACTTATATAAAACTTGGCGACATGGTTTTCCATGCAGACCGGAATTATCTTTTACCAATACCACAATATGAAATTGATGTTACTGGTGTTGAACAAAATGATGGATATTAGAACTATGCCAATTTGATAATTATATATATTCTATCACTGGTGTTCGGGGAAATATTATAACGTCCCTAAAGGGATTTTTTATAATTCGTATTTGCTCTCTACCTATATTCTGCCACAAAAGGGACTGTCCCAGCGGGACGAAATATTGGTAGAGTAAAAAGTAACCCGATGATTGTTTAGTTCCGTAGGAACGTAATAAAAATGCGTGTTGTATAGATTTTTGCATATTTTACCAGGACAACATTGATATTCTATAATGCCATTAATTAAAACAGTTCTATAGGAATGGTAAAAAGGTCTGGCAATATTACATAAAGACTAATACCGCAATAATAGTAATTTTAATTGTTGATGAACTGGCAAACTTCTAATGTTTAACCGTGTAATATGATATTGTTATATTAAGAAAGATTATCGAAGTTAAAGCTTATATGACAAGAACTTAAATTTACCTTTATACCAATCTTAAAAATCAATAGAAATGAATAAAGAAATATTTTCACTCGTGATATTTTTCTTATCAATTTACGGGACCGCCATAAAGATGGATGCTCAGGCACCACAACCTGTTAGACCTAGTGACTTTATACCGTATATATCTCCATCAGCACAATTCTTGATGGAAAAATATTCGGATGAAGTAATGGTAAAGGCATCAATGGAGATGGCTCGCATCAACCAAATAAATTCAAGAATGGGTAGCTATAAGCCTACCTGGGAATCTCTTGATAATCATTCAGCTCCTGAATGGTTTTTAGATGCTAAGTTTGGAATGTTTGTTGACTGGGGTTTGTATAGTATTCCTGCTTATGCTCCTTCCGGTTATCCTGATTGGTATTTGTGGCGCATGAATACTGACACAAAGGAGTATCATGACAAATTTTGGGGAGAAGATTTTAGAGCAGATGATTTTATTCCGATGTTTTCTGCAAACGATTTTAATGCTGATTATCTTGCAGAGGTTGCCATGGAGGCCGGCATGAAATATGTGGTTCCATTTCTAAAGCATCATGATGGCTACTGTCTATGGAATTCCAGTTATACTAAACGGAATTCTGTGGAAATGGTCCCACATAGGGATATTGCCAAAGAATGGATGGATGCTCTTAAAGAGCGTGACTTAAAATTCGGGTTTTATTATTCTATAGATGATTGGGTGTATCCCGTTATTGGGAATGACTATCAACTGTACATAAGACAATGGCATGCCTGGAATGGCCCTGCAGATAATTCGCATACAAATTATAAAATTAATCCCTTTGACGAATCAAAATGGAATAGAATGCAGCTTTCAGGAAAAATACCTGTTCGTGATTTTTACAATGAGTATATAAATCCTGCAGCTATTGAGTTCATCGACAAATACGATCCTGATCTTATCTGGGGAGATGGCGATTGGATCTTCGATGCTGATGTACGTAATACCCGATCCCTAATTGCCTATTATTATAATCAGGCAAAA
Organism: uncultured Chitinophaga sp.; assembly: GCA_964349045.1. Classification (GTDB taxonomy): domain Bacteria; phylum Bacteroidota; class Bacteroidia; order Bacteroidales; genus JACJXF01. The sequence continues at coordinate 1,304 of CAYGFI010000065.1, read as the reverse complement.
GATCGTAAAGAAGTAGCATTCAATGATGCATACGGCTGTACGCGATTAATTCCAACATTGGGAATGGGACCTGATCACCTACCTCATGGAGACTTTAATCGTAGTGAGAATTTATATCAGGAAAGTAATAAAATGCATTATGAATACCCATGGGAAGAATGTAGTGGTTTAAGTAGTTCATTTGGATACAACTGGCGGGAAACCGACAGTGATGTACGAACAGCAAAAGAGGTATTAACAATGCTTTTTGATATTGTTGCCGGAGGAGGTAATTTGCTTTTAATTACCAATCTCACAAATACCGGACAACTGGACCCACTTTTAGAAGAGCGGCTTAAGATAATCGGCACCTGGCTAAATGTGAACGGTGAAGCTATTTATGCCACAAGAAAATGGTTACATACTTCTGAAAATGATGTTCGTTTTACCCGCAGTAAGGATGGTCGTTTTGTTTATGCTATATGCTCTGCCTGGCCTGGGAAAAAATTCTCCTCTTTATTAGTGAAGCCAAAAGCAGGCTCTTCCATAAAAATGCTTGGTTATGAAAGAAGCCCTTTAAATTGGAATTGGAAAAATGGAGAACTAAATGTATTCATTCCTGCTGATTTGCAAATTGAGAAGAACAGGCCCTGTGAAAATGCATGGGTATTTAAAATCGAAATTGATAATTAATTTTAAAATAATAGAACAATGAAACGTAATGATTTTTTAAAGACAATCGCCATTGCTCCTGCTATTATTCCTCTAACATCCCTGGGATGTAAAAGTTCTCATTCAGATAAGGATAGGGAAAAAAAGGTCAACACTAATTATAGAGACAGGGATTGGGACGAACTTTTCCTTCCTATTATTACTAAGATTAATCTTAATAAAGCTAATCTTTTACGAGCTGATATCGCGGAGATAAATGGGGATCCTCCTGAGCCATGGGGCTTTCGATATTATCAGCCTGCTCAGTGGATTGATGGCTGGACAACTGCTGAAGGCCTGTCAGTATCATGGACAATAAACTCACCTCAATCATTTGATTGCTTGATCGCTTTAACATATTCCTGTGCCCAAGGTTCAGAAGGATCTGATTTTGAAGTTGCTCAGGAAACACACGGCTATGTTGGCTATGACTATAACGGCCGAAAGACTGTAAATAGTATAACAGGAAAAACAGAAGTTACTTCAAGTTGGCTTAATGATTGGTTAAATTTTGAACGAAAAGAACTGAAGGGGCTTCTTCATATTCCGGAAGGACTTAGTGTCATTACTTTAAGAGCCATAAACAAACCGAAGGATGCTAAGGCTGTGATGTA